>JAFUBE010000692.1 GCA_017460365.1 Eggerthellaceae bacterium | reverse complement strand
GAAGCGCTTATCTCTAGAAACTACCCCACTTTGGGTCTGGCAGTAAGTGGGGTAGTCCGCGGCGGCGCCCCGGTTTGGGCCTGGCGGTAAGCGGCGCAGCGGAACGCGCATCTAGCGGCACTGTAGCAGCTGGCAGGAGAAGGGCGGCAGCTCGAGGGCACCTTCGAAGGGAAGCGACTCGCCGGTGACGAGGTCGCGCAGCTGCGAGCAGCGGGCGTCGAAGGCAACGGTTTGCGCATCGGCACCGGCGTTCACTGCCACGACCACGCGTTCGCCGGGGGCTTCGCGCTCGAACACGAGCAGCGCCGGCTGCACGAGAAGCTCGCGGTAGCCGCCCTGGGTGAGCGCCTCGCTTTCCCGCTTGACGTGAGCCAGCGCGCACACGTAGTCGGTCAGGTCGTTCCATTCGGGATGCGCGAACGCCGGGCGCAGCTCGTGGTCGCCCGGCAACTTCTCACCGCGCGCGCCCCATTCGCTGCCGTAATAGATGCTCGGCACGCCGCACATGCCGAACAGCAGGCCATAAAGCGGCTCGAGCTGGCGCGGCTCGGCAAGCTGGGTGGCAATGCGTGCCACGTCGTGATTGTCGACGAAATTCAGCAGGTGGGCACCCGTGTACAAGCACCATGGGTCGCGCCCGCTCTGGCGGTTCAGCGCGTAAGCGATCTCGTGCATGTTCAGCTCGTTCATCGCCGACCAAAGCCCCTTGTAGCACTCGTAGTTCGTCACGGTATCGCATGCGCGCTCGCCCATCCAGCGGTTGTAGTCGCCGAACATGGTTTCACCGAGCATGAGGAACTTTTGCCCGCGTTTGGCCGACAGCTCGTCGCACACGTCGCGCAGGTAGCCGAGAAACCCCGGCTCGAGGCAATAGGCCACGTCGAGGCGCAAGCCGTCGATGTCGAACTCGCTTTCCCATTGGCGCACGACGCCGACACAATACTCGTTCAGGCCGAAGTCGTGATGGTTCAGCTCGACGAGCTCGTCGACGCCTTCCCAGCAGGCGTACGAGAAGCCGTCAGCAAAACGGTTGTCGCCGTTCCAATCGATCTTGAACCAGCTCGCGTACGGGCTGGCCTCACGCTTCTCGCGGACGTCGCGAAACGCCCAGAACTCGCGGCCAACGTGGTTGAACACGGTGTCGACCAACACCTTCACGCCCGCTTCATGGAAGGCGTCGACCACGCGGCGCAGATCGTCGTTGGTGCCCAGCCGGCAGTCGACGCGCAGGTAGTCGGTCGTGTCGTAGCCGTGCGAAAGGCATTCGAACACCGGATTCAAAATGACGCACGTCGCGCCAAGCCGCGCGGCGTGGCTAACCCAACCGTTGTCGACAAGCTGCAGCAGCCTATGTTCGACAACGGGGTCGTTCTCGTGCGGCGCCCCCGTTAGCCCCAGCGGGTAAATCTGGTAGACGACCGCGTTTTCGTACCAGTTCATCGAAGCGGTTCTCCTAGTGGATGCCGCACTGCTTATGCCATTCGGGCGCCTCGGGCATCGGCGTGCCCTTCACCGCCGCAATGACGACGTTGCGGTGCACGATCGCGCACGCCACCACGCTCACGGCCGCAACGATCAGCGCACCTTTCACCACGTGCTTCAACATGAGAATCTCCTTTCCCTCGGAAAGCTAATACGCCCATGGTACCGCACGCACACGTCAGCGCCCATCCCGTATGCAATCGGTTACTCGGCGAGACGAGAAGCGTCACGCCACGCTAGAATGAGAACAGCGAGAGACGAGGAGCGGTTATGCGATGTTCACGGTACACGGTGGTGGCAGATGGAGATGCGGGCGAGAAGCTGCTGTACAACACGGCGACGGGCGCGTTCGCAGCGCTCGATGAAGCAGCGTTCGCGCAGTTCGAAGCGGGTGGCGGCGCGCTAGCCGACGAGCTTGCTCTCGCGGGCTTCGTCACCGAGCGCACACCCGAAGAAGAGCTCGCGGCGCAGCAGGCCGCATTCGACGCCATGCGCGCCGACCGCTCGACGCTCACGCTCAGCATCGTTCCCACGTACGCATGCAACTATCGGTGCCCGTATTGCTACGAACTGGGCCACAACAAGATCAAAGGCAAGATGGACGCGCGCATGCAAGACGTCATCTTCGATTTCGTGAACCGCAAGCACGCGGAAGACGGATTCGAGCAGCTGGCCGTGCAGTGGTACGGCGGCGACCCGTCGCTTGCGCTCGACGTGGTGGAAGCCCTGTCGAAGCGGCTTATCGCCTGGTGCGACGAGCGCGGAGTCGCCTACGATGCGCTCATGCTGACGAACGCGAACATCATCGACGAAGCTGCAGCTCAGATGATCGCCGACGTGAAGGTGAGGCTGGTAGCGCTCACGATCGACGGGCCCGAAGAGCTGCACAACCGGCGCCGCGTGGCGGCAGACGGGTCGAATTCGTATGCCCGCAACATCAACGCGGCGCGGCTGCTTCGCGAAAACGGCGTGCACGTTGCCGCCACGATGAACGTCGACAAGGTGTCATGGCCGCTCTACCCCGAGATGCGCGAGCGGCTTGCGGCCGAGGAAGGAATCGAGCTGGGAGCGGGCAAGCTCTGCGATTACGGCGGCTGCTTCGGACGAGCGCCGTTCTGCGAGCCCGACTTCGACCTGTTCACGCACGAGGAATTCGCCCGGGCTCGGCTCGCGCAGTATGCGCGCGAGGGGCATGGCGCAAGCGAGTTGCGCAACCTGCTGCGCCCGGTCGAGCGTTTCTGCACAGGACAACTCGACAACTACTTCGTGATCGACCTGCTCGGCGACGTGTACAACTGCGATGGCTGGGTCGGCGACCGCGCGCATGTGCGCTTCAACCTGCTCGACGACCCTTCCTCCTGGAAACTCGCCGACATCTCGCACGACCCCACGCGCGATGCGCAATGCAGCGCCTGCGAGCTGTTGCCGGTGTGCCTGGGAAACTGCCACTGGGAACGCGCCTGCAACGGCTGGCCGTGCCACCCGTTCCGCTACACGCTCGACGGCTACCTGTGCCTGTACCGCGCCGCGTTCGACCAGCCAACCCACGGGTACACGCTGCTTTCCATGTAAACCGCGCCCCGTTTCTTCTCCGCTGCCCCACATACTGCCAGACCCAAAGTGGGG
>JAFUBE010000691.1 GCA_017460365.1 Eggerthellaceae bacterium | reverse complement strand
TCTAAATAAATAGAAATCAGAAAACTACCCCACTTTGGGTCTGGCAGTAAGTGGGGCACTCCGGGCCCGGCCGAGAGAAGGGCGACGGAGGCAACAGGTGAGGCGCTTACAACGAGACAGGAGATTGCGATGAAGGTTCTGATGATCAACCATTTCCCGCTCGAGGGCTCGGGCAGCGGCACGTACACGAAGAACCTCGCCACGCAGCTCGTGAAGCTCGGGCACGAGGTGTGCGTGATCTTGCCGGTGAACACGACGAACATCCCGCAGTACGAGGACGTGCGTCTGCATCCGGTGTACTTCACGAACACCGACGCGGCCGAACCCGAGCAAATCGAGGGCGCGCTGCCGTTCAACTTCCCGTGTTTCACGACGCATCCGGTGTCCACCGTGGCCTTCGAGAACCTGACCGAAGAGCAAATGGGCGCGTACCTCGAGGCGTTCAAGCAGGCCATCGACGAGGAAGTGCGCGATTTCGCCCCCGACGTGGTGCATGGCCAGCACGTCTGGGCGCTGCCGTCGCTTGCGGCGGATTGCGGCGTGCCGCTCGTGCTCACAGCACACGGCACCGACCTCATGGGCTACGACAAATGGCCCGAAATGCGCCATTTCGCCGAGACCGCGATGGACGCGTGCGCCAAGGTCATCTGCATTTCCGCCGACAACGAGAAGCTCGTGCGCGACATCTTCCCGCAGCACGCGGGCAAGATCGTGCGCATGCGCAACGGCTACAACCCCGACATCTTCTACCCGCAGACCCTCGACCGCGCCGAGGTGCTCGGCGCCCATGGGCTCGCCTACGCAGGCGAGGAAGTCATCCTGTTCGCTGGGAAGATGACGCGGTTCAAGGGCATCGACATCCTGATGGAAGCCGCCGCGCGCTACGAGGGCGAGCGCGAAAACGCGATAACCGTGCTCGCCGGCGACGGCGAGGAGCGCGCGAATTTGGAAGCGCAAGCGCGTGACCTGGGGCTTGCGCGCGTGCATTTCATCGGGAACGTGACGCAGGGCGAGCTCGCGCAGCTGTACAACATCGCCGACATCGACCTTGTTCCGTCGCGTCGCGAGCCGTTCGGCCTGGTCGCGGTCGAGGCCATGGCATGCGGCACGCCGGTCGTGGCCACGAACCAAGGCGGCCTGCCCGATTTCGTGAACCACGAAGTGGGCGAATTGGTCGCTCCCGAAGACCCGGCCGATCTGGCCCGCGGCATCGTGGACACGCTCGACCGCGCGCTCGCGGCGCCGGGCTGGCGCGCCGACATCGCGGCGTATGCGAGCGGCAATTACTCGCAGGCAGTCATCATCCGCGAACTCGACGAACTGTACCGCGAGGTCGTCGCGGGTTAGGTGAACGCCGCTTTAACCTTTCCGCTCTGCCAGACTGAGGGAAAAGCGGCTCGATTGCCGTTCGTCGTCAATCCTGGGCGGAGAAGGGGTAAAGCGCGGCCTCCTGGATCTCCTATGCAGCGTTGCCGAGAGGCAGGGTGAGATGGTCGACGTATACGGGGACCTTCATGCCCTTTGAAGTCTCGATGGTCCAATACCCTTCTTCGAGCGTAACGCTGCCTTTGCCGAACGAGCCGGACACCTGCCAGTCGACGCCCTCCGAAAGCGTTTCATGTGGCGTGAACGTCACCTTATCGCTTCCATCTTGCAGCGCGACGCGTGCGACGATGTCGATATGGTCGCTCCCCAATTCGACTTCGTATCCGTCGAGGTCGTATTTTCCCGGCACCCATTCACACGAGATTATTGCGAAATGCTGGGTTGAATTCGACGGCGCGGCGTCTTGCTCGACTTTGAAGCTGAGGAACCGCCCGTGGTTGTCCGATACGGGGCGGCTGTCGGAGAAGCTTCCGTACACGGTGGGAAGACTTGCCTTCTGTGCCGTGTTGATGGCGAAAAGAGCACCTCCTACCACCACCAACGCGCCGAGCGCGATGGCGACGATGCGTAAGGTGCGGGTTCTTTTCGGCTTGTCCTGCGCGGTCGATCCCGCTTCACCGGGTTGAGGGTCAACCGGCTCCTTGACCTCTGCCGCCTGCATGTTCGGCTTGTCCTGTTTTTGTTCGGCGGGTAGCTCGGTCGTGCTCGTTTCAGTCTGAGCGCCCAATGGCGTTCCACATTGTTCGCAGAATGCGTTCGTGTCAGGGTTTTCGTGTCCGCAATTCGAGCAATTCATGTCAGTGCCCTCCTTTTACAGGTATCTCGCCGTGATGCTCTCAGGATTGGCGCGCACTTGCTCGGGGGTGCCGGTGGCGACGATGCGTCCGCCCGCCTCTCCGCCGCCGGGCCCCAGGTCGATGATGTAGTCGGCGTTGGCGATCATGTCGAGGTCGTGTTCGATGACGACGACTGTGGCGCCCGCGTCGATCAGGCTTTGAAGTACGTCGAGCAGCACTTCCACGTCGAGCGGATGCAAGCCGATCGTCGGCTCGTCGAAGACGAACAGCGCGTCTGCCTGGTCGCGCCCGATCTCGCTCGCGAGCTTCAGGCGCTGGGCTTCGCCGCCCGAAAGGGCGGGCGTCGCTTCGCCGAGCGTGAGGTACCCGAGCCCCAGATCATGAAGTACCTGCAGCTTCGCGTTCGCTTTCTTCAGGCTGCCGACCACCTCGAGCGCTTCGTCCACGGTGAGCGCCATGAGTTCGGGAAGCGACCAGGAAGCCTCTCCTGCTGTACCTTTAATGGGACGCTTAAGCTTCCATGCCTCGCTAGAATAACGGGAACCCCTGCAGTCGGGGCAATCGATCTCGACGTCGGGAAGAAACTGCACGTCAAGCGAGATATGCCCGGTGCCGTCGCACGTCGGGCAACTAAGGGAGCCCGTGTTATATGAGAAATCGCCCGCTTTCAATCCGCGCTCCTTAGCGGCTGGCGACGTGCCGAACGCGCGTCGCAAGTCGTCGAGCACACCAGAATACGTCGCCACGGTCGATCGCACGTTGGCGCCGATGGGCGTCGAATCGATGAGGTTCACGCGCTTGAGGTCGTCGGCGTCGACATCGCGCACGTGGCGGGGCAGGGGGTTGCCGCTTATCTGCGCCTTGAGGCCGGGGATGAGGCTTTCGAGTACGAGCGTGGTCTTGCCCGATCCCGAAACGCCGGTCACGGCTGTAAGACAGCCACGCGGGATGTGCACTTCGAGCGGTTTCACCGTATGGATGGCGCTGGTTCGCAAGTAGATGTACCGGTCGGGCTCGTACATGCTTCGCTCGCGCGAAATCGCCTGCGTGCCATCGAGGAAGCCTGCTATGCGCGAGCCGGGCGTTGCCGCTACTTCGTCGACCGTGCCCTGGGCAATCACCTGCCCGCCTGCTGCGCCCGATCCCGGGCCAATCTCGATGAGGTGGTCGCATTCGCGCAGCACGCGCACGTCGTGATCTACGACGAGGACCGAGTTGCCGTCTGCGATGAGGTCGTCGACCACGCCGAGCAGGCCGTCGACGTTCGACGGGTGCAAGCCGATGGAAGGCTCGTCGAGCACGTACAGCACGCCGGTGGTGCGGTTGCGCACGGCACGCGTGAGCTGCACGCGCTGGCGCTCGCCGGTCGAAAGCGTGTTCGCGGCGCGGTCGAGCGACAGGTAGCCCAGCCCGAGCTGCTGCAGCCGCGCGGCTGGTTCCGCCATGCCCGAAAGAATCGATTCCGCCATGGGGCGCATTTCCTCGGGCAGGCTCGGCGCCACCTGCGGAATCCATTCGACGAGCGCATCGAGCGTCATCGCCGTGGCCTCGGCCAAGTTCATGCCGCACAAGGTCGTGGAGCGCACCTTCGCAGAAAGGCGCGTGCCTGCGCAGTCGGGGCAAGGCCCTTCGGTGAGGAACTTCGCGACGCGCTTCAGGCCCTTCTCGTCCTTCACCTTCGACAGCGCGTTTTCCACCGTGTAGACGGCGTTGAAGTACGTGAAATCCATCTCGCCGGCGGTGCCGGTCTTCTCGTTGTAGTACAGGATGTGCTTCTTCTCGGCCGGCCCGTTGAAGACGATGTCGCGCTCTTCGGGCGTGAGCTCGTTGAACGGCACGTCGGTGCGCACGCCCATTTCGCGGCAGATGTCCTTCATGAGCGACCACATGAGCGAGCCCCACACGACGACTGCGCCGTCATCGATGGTCTTCGTCTCGTCGGGGACGAGCGATGCGCGGTCGACTTGGCGTACGACGCCCGTGCCCTGGCACGAGGGGCAGGCACCTTCGCTGTTAAACGCCATGGCCTCGGCACCCGGGCCGTAGAACTGCTCGCCGCACGTCGGGCATTCAATCGGCAGTTCGAGTGCCACGTTCATCGTGGGCGGCACATGGTGGCCGTTCGGGCAGGTGTGGCTTCCCAGCCGGGAGAACGCGAGGCGCAGGTAGTTCAGCAGCTCCGTGGACGTGCCGAACGTCGAGCGCACGTCGGGCACGGGCGGGCGCTGGCGCAGCGCGAGTGCAGCGGGCACGTGCAGCACTTCGTCGACCTTCGCGCGCTCCGATTGCGAGATGCGCCGGCGCGTGTAGGTGGACAGCGCGTCGAGGTAGCGGCGCGAGCCCTCCGCGTACAGCACTCCGAGCGCGAGCGACGATTTGCCCGATCCCGACACGCCGGCTATTCCGACGAACTTCCCGAGCGGTATGTCGATGTCGACGTCTTTCAGGTTGTGCACGCGCGCGCCGCGCACGGCGATGTGGTCAGGTTGTTCCATGTGATGTTCTCCTTCGTTTGGAACGCCCATTATAATGGGCCATGAGGTGATAATCGATGGCCAAGAAAAAGAAGATGACACCGGCCCAGGCCGCGGCGGCGCGCAAAGACGACAAGCCGAAGCGCCCCGAGTCTATGGTGAAGGTGAAGGACAGCGGCCCGCGCGATCGCGGCATGATGCTCATCGTGGGCGTGACGATCGCCATGATCGTCGCTTTCACGGTCATCAGCTTCGCGTTTTCGGGCATGTTTTCCAATTAGGCAGGGCGTCGGTGTGGGCCATTTCTCGTCAGACGCGATCTGTCACGCCCCGCAGGTTCTACTGCGGACTTTGCCGAACCTGCGAGAGACCCCGTAGGGGCGGCACTCGTGCCGCCCGCGGCGCGCCAGCGCCGAACCTGCGGGGTGAGACAGATCGCGTCTGACGAGAAGTGTCACGCGGTGTTCGGAATGAAGGGGGCGTCATGAGCGTAACTGAGAAGATCCGAGAATTGGGCGCGGGCTACGAAGAAGAGATCATAGCGCTGCGCCGCCATTTCCACCAGCATCCCGAAGTGGGTGCGCACGAGGTGGAGACGTCGGCGTTCGTCTGCGCGAAGCTCGATGAACTCGGCATCGAGTACCGCCGGGTCACCGGCCCGTGTGATCCCGAGATCACGCGCGGACGCACCGAGCACATCGGAACGGGCATCATCGCGACCATCCGCGGAGAGGCGGAAGGCGCCTACGACGCACAAGGGCAACCGGCGCGGCGCGTGGCGCTGCGCACCGACATGGACGCGCTGCCGATCGTCGAGCGCACGGGCGCCGAGTTCGCGTCGGAGAACGAGGGCGTCATGCACGCGTGCGGCCACGACTGCCACATGGCCATGATGCTCGGCGCGGCGCGCATCATCAACGAGTTGCGCGGCCAGCTGCGCGGCGAGGTCCGCATCATCTTCCAGCCAGCCGAGGAGATCTCGATAGGAGCGCGCGACATGATCGCCGCTGGGGCGCTCGACGGCGTCGACGCGATCTATGGCGCCCACATCTGGAGCGAGGTCGAGACGAACACGGTGTCGTGCGAGGCGGGGCCGCGCATGG
>JAFUBE010000690.1 GCA_017460365.1 Eggerthellaceae bacterium | reverse complement strand
GTTACTTTCCGGCGTGACACTTCCCGTCAGACACGAAGCGTCATTTTTCGGGTGGCGCTTGCTTTGCCGCACATCGTCCTCGAAAAATGACACTTCGTGTCTGACAGGTAGTGTCACGCCCTCGCGGAAGTGACAGATCGTGTCTGACGCGAAGTGGCCCATTTTTCGCGAAGGGGCGTATTTCGTGGTTTAATAAGCGGATATTCAAAACGCAATAAAGGAGTATTACATGGGTGCTAGTTCGAAACCCGACAAGAAGCGCGTCGCAGAGGTGCGCGAGCAGATTGAAAGGCGCGTGCGCCGC
Source organism: Eggerthellaceae bacterium (assembly GCA_017460365.1). GTDB lineage: Bacteria > Actinomycetota > Coriobacteriia > Coriobacteriales > Eggerthellaceae > UBA9715. The sequence goes on along the minus strand of JAFUBE010000690.1, from coordinate 5,412 downwards.
GAGTTCGGCGTGACGGCCGAGCAGGCCGCCATCGCGCAGATCTACCAGGCGGCGGCGCTTTGCGTTCGCGACGAGGTGATGGACGTGTTCGCGGCCGAGCGCACGCGCTCGCAGCATTCCGGCGACAAGTGCGTTATATATTTGTGCGCCGAGTTCCTCATCGGCCGCGCGTTTTCGAACAACCTGGTGAACCTGGGGCTGTACGACACGTATGCAGCGGCGCTTGCAGATATGGGCTACGACCTCGGCGAGGTCGAGGAACAGGAAGCCGACGCCGGCCTTGGCAACGGCGGCCTCGGGCGGCTTGCGGCATGCTTCCTCGACAGTCTCTCCACGCTCGACATGCCGGCGATGGGCTGCGGCATCCGCTACGAGTACGGCTTCTTCCGCCAGGAGATCCACGACGGCGCGCAGGTCGAAGTGCCCGACATGTGGTCGCAGCAGCGCGACGTGTGGGAAGCCGAGCGCGCCGACCGCGTCTTCGAAGTGAAGTTTGGCGGCGAAATCGACGAGCAGTGGAGCGAAGACGGCCGCCTCACGGTGAACTACATCAATGCGAAGTCGGTCATGGCCGAAGCGTACGACATGCCGATCGTCGGCTACGAGAGCAAGCTGCCCGCCACGCTGCGCCTATGGCGTGCGCGCAGCCCCCAGCAGATCGACCTGTCGCGCTTCAACCAGGGCGACTACGAGCATGCGGTCGCCGAGCGCGAGCTGGCCGAATCGATTTCGAAGGTGCTCTACCCCGAAGACAGCCACGAGCGCGGCCAGGAACTGCGCCTGCGCCAGTTCTACTTCCTTGTGTCCGCCACGATGCAGTCGCTCGTCGACGCGCACAAGCGCCACTACGGCGACCTGCGCTCGATGCCCGACAAGCTGGTCGTCCAGATCAACGACACGCATCCCACGCTCGCCATTCCCGAGCTCATCCGCATCCTCATCGACGAAGAGGGCTTCACCTGGGAAGAGGCCGTCGATATCGCGTATCGCATGTTCAACTACACCAACCACACGATTCTGCCCGAAGCGCTCGAGAAGTGGCCGGCATCCACGCTGCAGCGCCTGCTTCCGCGCATCTACCGCATCGTGGAAACCATCGACGCGCAGTTCCGCGACCGCATCTGGCAGCAATACCCAGGTGACGTCGACCGCGTGAGCCGCATGGCGGTCATCCATAACGGGCAGGTGCGCATGGCGAACCTCTGCGTGCTGATGAGCAGCCATGTGAACGGCGTCTCGCAGCTGCACGGCCAGATCCTGCGCGACAGCGTGTTCCGCGATTTCTACACGATGTACCCTTCCCATTTCCTGGGCATCACCAACGGCGTGACGCAGCGCCGCTGGCTGGGCGTGGCCAATCCCGGCCTGCGCAAGCTCGTCGACGACACGATCGGCGAGGGTTTCATGAAGGACTGGCGAAAGATAGCCGAGCTTCTGCCGTATGCGAACGACGCCGCTTTCCAGAAGAAGTTCGACAAGGTGAAAGCCGAAAACAAGCGCGCGTTCGCAAGCTGGATGCTCGCGACGCGCGGCGTGAAGGTCAATCCCGATTCGATCATCGACGCGCAGGCCAAGCGCCTGCACGAGTACAAGCGCCAGCTCATGAAGGCGCTGCACATACTGGCGCTCTACGACGACATCGTCGAAGGCCGCCTGACCGACTTCCCTGCCACGACGTTCGTGTTTGCGGCGAAGGCGGCGCCGGGCTACCGTCGCGCGAAGGACATCATCCGGCTCATCAACGCGATCTCGAAACTGGTGGCCGACGACGAGCGCACGCGCGACCTCATCCCGGTGGTGTTCCTCGAGAACTACGACGTCACGGCGGCGCAGCACCTGGTGTCGGCGGCCGACATCTCGGAGCAGATCTCGACCGCGGGCATGGAGGCGTCGGGCACGGGCAACATGAAGTTCATGTTGAACGGCGCGGTCACGCTCGGCACAATGGACGGCGCGAACGTGGAAATCGCCGAGCAGGTGGGCGAGGACAACATATTCATCTTCGGTGCGACGGTCGACGATTTGGAGCGCGTGCGTCAGGAGAACTCGTACAACTCGCGTGCGACCGCCGAAGCTGACCCGCGTCTCTCGCGGGTGCTCGAGCGCGTTCGCGAGCTTGGGTTCGAGGACATCTACCAGTCTCTCATGAACGACGACCGCTATTACGTGCTGCTCGATTTCGCGGCGTACGATGCGCGTTTCTTCGACGCCATCGCGAAGTACCAGGATCGCAATAGCTGGCTTGCCAGCGCGATCGTGAACACCGCCAAGGCCGGCTATTTCAGCTCCGATCGCGCCATCGAGGACTACAACGAGCAAATCTGGCACCTGTAAGGCTCAGGGTTAAGGCGTAGGTTTGCTGAAAGGCGTACATGAACAACTGAAATGGGGCATCGCGCACGACCCGTGCCAGGAACGCGACCGCTTCCCCACAGGCGCGGTAACGGTCGGCGCGGGCGTGCATGTCACGTTGCGCGTTGACGGCGGCCTGCGCGCCATCGTCCGCTCGGTGCGCGCGATCGTGTCCGAACGCTCGACGGTCGATCTGGAAATGCCCGAGCGCAAGGTCGACCTCGCGCCATACGCTGAGGGCTTCGGCGCCTGGCTCGAGTTCGAGCGTGCGCCGCATGTGGCGTTCTACCTGTTCGAGCTCGTTCTCGAAAGCGGCGAGTCCGTGTACTACGCGCCGCGCGCCGACGGCCGTGCGACGGCCGGCGAGTTGTTCGAGGAGCGCACGGCGTCGCCCGGCTTCCAGGTAACGGTGTACGACCCGGCGTTTTCCACGCCCGACTGGATGGCCGGCGCGGTGATGTACCAGATCTTCCCCGACCGCTTCGCGCGTGGGAAAGGCGGTGTGCGCAAGAAGGGGCTCGCATACCACAAGAAGATGGACCGCCCGGTCATCTTGCATGAATCGTGGGACGAGCCCGCTCGGTGGACAGGGCCCGGAAAGACGATTACCGAGGCCATGCGGTCCTACGACCCCGTCGACTTTTTCGGCGGGACGCTCGCGGGCATCCGCGAGAAGCTGCCGTACCTGGCGTCGCTCGGCGTGGAGGTGCTGTACCTGAACCCCGTTTTCGAGGCGCGCTCGAACCACCGCTACGACACGGCCGACTACGAGCGCATCGACCCTTTGCTCGGCACCGAGCGGGATTTTCGCAACCTTGCAAACGCTGCGGCTGAACAGGGCATATCCATCGTGCTCGACGCCGTGCTCTCGCATACGGGCAATGTGAGCCGCTACTTCGGAAACCCCGAGTTCGACAGCTGGTACGACCTGTCCCCCCAGCCGAACGGGGCGCCGTACCGCTGCTGGTGGGGCGACCCGACGCTTCCCGAGGTGAACGAGCACGACGAATCGTGGCAACGCTACATGTTCGGCGCCGATGACGAGCTCGGCGTGCTGCCCAAGTGGATCGCCTCAGGCGCGCGCGGCTACCGGCTCGACGTGGCCGACGAGATTCCCGACGACGTGCTCGCGAAGCTGCGCGAAAGCGTGAAAAGGGCCGACCCGCAGGCCGCCATCATCGGCGAGGTGTGGGAAGATCCCACGACCAAGGCGAGCTACGGGGCGCATCGAAACTACGCGCTCGGCTTTTCGCTCGACTCGGTGATGAACTACCCGCTGCGCGATGCGCTGTTCGACTTCGCGCTCGGCAGAAGCGACGCCTACCAGCTGGCGACGTTCCTCAAGCTGCAGCAGGCGAATTACCCGCGCCCGCTGTACCGGTGCCTGATGAACCTGATGTCGTCGCACGACGTCGACCGCCAGCGCACCGTGTTCGCCTGCAAAGGGGCCATCAAGCATATGCCGCGCAACGAGCAGGTCGAGGTGTTGAGCGCGATTACGGAGGCACAAGACAAGCGCGCGGCGCGGCTGCAGCGCATGATCGCCGGGCTGCTGTACGCGCTTCCCGGCGTGCCGTGCCTGTATTACGGCGACGAACGCGGCATGCACGGCGGCGGCGACCCGTTCTGCCGCGAGACGTTCCCCGAAGGCGAGCGCGCCGATTGCGGCGAGGACCTGACCGCCTTCTATCAGAAGCTTGGGCGCATGCGCCGTGAATCGGAAGCGCTCCGCCACGGCGCTCTGCACTGCATGGCGCTCGGCAAAGACCTGCTCTGCACCGTGCGAACAAGCGAAGACGCAGGCGAGGTCGTCGTGGCGATCACCAACCGCTCGACGCGCGGCCAGGCTGCGGCGCTCGACTTCCTCGCGCCCGAGCTCGCGCTGCCGCGCTCCGTGCAGTCCGCCCTCCGCGCGCATCGCGGCCCCGGCCCCTTCGCCTCCCTCGAAGGCGGCATCGCTCTGTTCACCATAGCCCCCCGCACGACCCGCTACTTCCACCTGTGAGTTCAGCGCTGGCGCGCTCCTACGGGGGCTTCCGTAAAGCCGGATCGACTCTGCCCCGCCTGCCCCGCCGCGACGAATGCAAACGCCAAAACAGCCATTGCCGCGATGGCGATCAAAGCTGTGGCTTTTCCTGCGATTTCCGCTCTCATGCTCTTCTTGCCGATCATCTCCGCCTCCTGGTTCCCCTTAGTTATGCGCTTGTTTAGCTATGTCACCACTATATGGTTCGAGTCTGAGAATTTGCTGAGAAACCGATGGTTGCTGATACGATGCAAGGGCGAACCGCTGGCGAAGAACCGCAGGAGAAGAAGATGTCCGATATCGAGCTGCATTACGTCGAACGGGGAAACGGCGAGCCGCTCATCTTGCTGCATGGAAACGGCGAGGACAATTCGTGCTTCCAGCACCAGGTGCCGTATTTGGCCCAATCGTTTCGGGTGATTGCACTCGACACGCGCGGACATGGGAAGTCGCCGCGCGGCACGGCGCCGTTCACGCTCGTCCAGTTCGCGCGCGATCTTGACGAGTTCATGGACGCTCGCGAAATCGAATCGGCTCATCTGTTCGGCTTCTCCGATGGTGCCAACATCGCGCTGCTGTTCGCGCTCGAGCATCCCGAACGAACGAAGAGCCTGGTGCTCAATGGCGGCAATCTGTATCCAGAAGGGCTCGCGCAAGGGGTGCGTCGCGGCATCGCCGACGAGTACGAGCGTGCGCTTTCCGCAGGCGATGAGCGAGAAGTCGAGTTGCTGCGGCTCATGATCGACGAACCGCACATCGAACCGGCCGGCCTCGCCATGCTAGACATGCCCACGCTCGTGGTGGCCGGAACCGACGACATGATCACCGAAGAACACACGCGCTTGATCGCGCGAAGCATTCCCGGCTCGGTTCTGCGGTTCGTAGAAGGATCGCATTTCGTGGCTGCCGAGAACCCCGAGGCGTTCAACCGGGTGCTCGCAGACTTTTACGGAATCTAAGTAACGCGCCTTCATCGCCATCGCGTGACACTTCCCGTCAGGCACGTTCTGTCACTTTCGCGGTAGGACTCACGG
>JAFUBE010000689.1 GCA_017460365.1 Eggerthellaceae bacterium | reverse complement strand
GAGTTCGCGCGCAAGCGGGCAGCCGCTGCCCTGCGCCGAGCCGCCGAGCTCGCGCGCCTGTCGGAAGAGCGGATCTTCGCCGACGGGCGCGGGACGGTGTGGACCTATCTTGTGGTCGACGGGAGCTTCGCGCGCCTGTGCGGGTGCGAGACTGAATGCGCCTCACTCGAAGTGCCCGGCGAGCTTGACGGTTACCCGGTGCGCGAGATCGACGCCGAGGCGCTTTCCGGGCTCGACGCACCGCGCGAAATCATATGCTCTGCCTGCATCGAGGCAATTGGGTCGTATGCGTTCCGAAGTTGTGCCAACTTGCGCCGGCTGGTCCTTCCAGCTGCGACATCACGCTTTTCTTCCAGCTGGATAGCGCGCTGCCCCAACATTGTCGAGCTCGTGCTGCCCGGCGCCCTGGAGGTTATCGAGGCCGATGTGCTTGCGTGCCCGACCGTGCAGGCGATCGAGATCGGGACGGGCACGCGTGCGGTGAAGCCTGGAGCCTTCGAGAAGGGCCGGATTCGCGAGCTGCTTATTGACCGGCGAAACGCGTATCTGTCGACCGACGGCACATGCATCTATTCGGCCGACGGAGCCGAGCTCGTCGCGATGGCCTGCAGGGTAAGCGAGTACGAAGTTGCCGCGGGGTGTCAACGGCTTGGCGAGAAAGCGTTCGCTGGCGCCGCAGAGCTCGCGCATGTCACGCTGCCGGAAGGGCTCGAGTCGATAGGGCCGTTTGCTTTCGCCTATACGGGCATCTCGTCGCTCGCTTGTCCGTCTACGCTTGTCGAAATCGGCCGTAAGGCGTTTCTGCGCTGCCCGAGGCTTCGGGAAGTGTACTTGAACGAGGGGCTGCGCTCCATCGGCTCGGAGGCGTTCGCCGGCTCGGCGCTCGTCGGGCTGCGCGTGCCCGCCTCGGTCGAGGATATCGGGCGTTCGGTCACCGTGCGCACGGGCGTGCGGCACTCGGGGGCCGCTGCCACATTTTCGGTCGATGCGGGAAACGCCGTGTTCTTCATCGACGGGCAGGGGTGCTTGTATGCGCGACGCATCGATGGCGTTCACCTGATGGAAATGCTCGATCCCGATGTGACCTCGTATGACGTGCGTGCTGGCACCGTTGCTGTCGACGAGAAGGCCTTCTCCTATCACGCAGCAATTGAATCGGTTGTTCTGCCCGAAGGTCTCAAGCGCATCGGCGACGGGGCGTTTCGCGTGTGTCGCAAGCTGCGCGAGGTCAAGCTGCCCTCGTCGGTCGTATCGGTCGGAGCCGATGCGTTCATCGATACGGCGCTCGAGCGCATCGCCATTCCCGACGGGCTTTGCGACATCGGGCTTCGGGCGTTCGTCACCGATGGCGCACATCATGAAGGCAGGCCGCCTTCGTTGCGCGAGATTGTCGTGAGCCCAGGGAATCCCCGGTTTTTCATGCACGCGGGGATGCTGTGCCGCCGTACGTCCACGGGCGCGAACGTCGTTGTGTTCACGAACTCGTGCGCGCAGGTCGCCTTTCCCGAAATGGTGGAGGCTGTGGAAGACTACGCGTTCAACAACGCGTTCGGCATCGAAGAGCTACGCCTGAACGCGCGTCTGAACTCGATTGGCGCATGCGGGTTGAGCGTGGAATGCGCCATCAGAACCGTGAGCATCGAGGTTGCCGAGCCTATCGAAGGGCGCACCTCTTTCTTGCTGCGTTTCCCCGAAACCTCGCGCAGCGTTCATGGGTTCCTGCTCGCGCTCGGCGCGTTCGGCTCGCTCTACCTTCCCGATATCATGGCGCAGTATGACAGTTGCATCGCCGGCTCGCGAGACTACCACGCTCCTGGTGATAGCGGAAACGCAAGCGCGTACGAGCAGGTGAAACTGATCTGCGGGCGGTTGCAGGATTCGGTGCTGCTGACCGAGAGCAATCGCAAGCGTTATTGTACGTTGATTGTCGAGAACATAGAGGAGATCTGCGTCGATATCGCGCGCCACGACGACCGCGCGACGCTCGGCATGCTCACCGATTTGAGCTTGCTGACAGCCGATAACATCGGTGCCGTGATCGAAGCGGTAAACCGTCTGCAAGATGCCTCCATGACAGGGTACCTGCTCGAGCTGAAACGCATCCGTTTCGGCCGCAGCCGCGCCGATTACGATCTGTAGAGGATGAAACGCTTAGGTGGGATGCGTCTTCATCGCCGTCGTGTGACACTTCCCGTCAGACACGATCTGTCATTTTTCGAGGGAG
>JAFUBE010000688.1 GCA_017460365.1 Eggerthellaceae bacterium | reverse complement strand
TGCTGATGATCAACGGAAGTCCGCGGCCGAAGGGGAACACGACGCTTGCACTCGCGGAAATGGAGAGAGTGTTTACCGGAGAGGGCATCGAGGTCGAGACGGTGCGCATCGGCACGAAGGACATCCGCGGATGCATCGCGTGCGGGAAGTGTGCAGAACTCGGCAAGTGCACGTTCGACGACGCCGTGAACGAGTGCGCCGCCAAACTCGCCGAAGCCGACGGGCTTGTCGTGGGAACGCCGGTGTACTATGCGAGCGCGAACGGCACCGTCGTGTCGTTCATGGACCGCCTGTTCTACAGCACGGGAGCCATCGACAAGCGCATGAAGGTCGGCGCGGCTGTCGGGGTTGCGCGCCGCGGAGGGCTCACCGCGACATTCGACCAGCTGAACCAATACTTCACGATTGCGAACATGCCCGTGGCTTCAGGGCAATACTGGAACGGCGTTCACGGCACGACACCCGGCGAGGGCGCGCAAGACGCGGAAGGCCTGCAGCAGATGCGCACGGTCGCGCGCAACATGGCGTTCCTCATGAAGAGCATCGCGCTCGGCCGGGAGAAGTACGGCCTGCCCGAGCAAGAGCCAGCCGTATTCACGAACTTCGTACGGTAACAGCGCAAAGTGCCTTGAGCCAGAACCTATTGTAGTAATATATAAAGTTGGCTTATTACTACTCTTGGAGGGCTTGATGAACGGCACTTTCAACGAAACACGAGAAGCTCGCGCACTGCGCCCGCTAACGCTCGAAATGCTCGAAGCCGAGGAGATGCGCGGTTACGAATCGGCATTCGAGGCGGTGTTCTCGCAACCCAACGTGCACAACATCGCACTTGCCGGATCACCTACGGCAAACAAGAGCGCGGTCGTGAACGGCTGGAAGGCCACGCATGAACCCGAGCGCTGGCTCACCGTTTCGGTGCCGCACTTCAACCGCAGCTCGTCGCACGTGACCGCGGGCGAAGCCGAAGACGCGCTGATCAACCAGCTCGTCGGGCAGATGGATCTCCTGAAGAGCCCGAAATCGCGCTTCCGCAACCTGATGAAGCACAACCATCCTCTCGATGCGGTCATCGGTTGCGTGTTCGCGGCATTCGTCGCCCTGAGCATCTTCCTCATCTGGATCATGAGGCTGCTGCCAAGCGAACGACCGAGCATCGTGCTCTGCGTTGCGGCGTTCGTCGCCTGGCTGGCGTGCATCGGCTTCGGCGTCTTCCAGATCGTGCGCACCGACGCGCTCGGACGCTTGCTCACACGGCTCCGGCGCAGAAGCGCAGACATCGAGCTGGCAGCAGGGCCAAACGACTCGCGCATCGAACGCTATATGGGCGACCTCGTGTACGTGCTCAACACCAACGATTTCGACAACATCGTCTTCGAGGACCTCGACAGCTACCGCTATCTGCCGATGTTCGAACGGCTACGCGCCCTGTGCGCGCTCGCCAATGCGAAGCGACCCGCGAACCGCACGCCCTTGCGCTTCTTCTACCTCATCGGCGATGGGTTCTTCGACGATCCGCACGAACGCGCAAGGTTCTTCGACTACATCATTCCGGTCATCCCCTACGTCGACACCGCCAACGTGTTCGCACAGTTCAAGAGCGGGCTGACCGATATAGGCCTCGACGTCGACGAAGACTTCTTGGCCGACCTGTCGGAGCATATCGACGATCCGAACATCCTGCGCGACATCGTGAACGAAGCGCATCAGTACAAGACCGAGCTGTTCGACGGCAACGAGGCTGAAGGCGACACCGAGCGTCTCGTGGCGCTCATCGCCTACAAAGCCCTGTTCCCACGCGACTTCGAGTTGCTGCAAAACGAGCAAGGCTACCTCTACGCGTTGTTGAAGAGCCGCACGGCCATCATCGCCGAATTGCGCTCCCGCAACGCGCGCGCCGCCGCGAGGATCGCCGACGAGTTGAACGATGCCCAGGCTGCCGGCGACACCGCGCACACCGTGGAATTGAGCGCCGAGCTTGAGGCGCTCGAACGCGACGACGTCGAATGCAGCCGCAAGTCCCTCGCCCAGCTGCTCGCCAGCATCAGCAATCCAGAACCGATTTTCGCAAACCCGCCAGACTCGCAACTCGACGGCAACTACTTGGAAAGCATCGTCGCGAGTCCGTACTTCCCCTTCATCCGCTTCGCCATTGGCAACGGCTGGATCGACGGGACCTACGAGCGATTCCTCAGCAATTTCTACGCTGAAAGCATCACGGTCGACGACCGCGAGTTGATTTCGGCCGTCGCGCAAGGAGCGCCCGTAAAGGCCGACCGGCATGTAGACAGCCCGTTTTCGGTGATGTCGCACCTCGACGTAGACGCGTTCGCGCTCGAAAGCGCGCGCGTGTACGCGCTTCTCACGCATCTGCTCACGTACGGACCCGCCGACAAGCTGGAATCGCTGTTCCGCGGCATCGGGCACGACGACGACCTCGCTTGGCTGCTCGGCTACACCGAATCGCCCGAGTTCGACGGAGCGGTGTTCGCGGCGATGGAAGCTGCGCTCGAAGAACCGGTTGAACGCATTCTGGCCGACGAAGACATCGACATCGTGCGCCGACGCCGATTCACTCACCGCCTGCTTTCTTCGGGCGCTCAAGCGCTCGAGCGCGAAAGCGTGCGCACGGCTGCACGGGAATTCGCCCACGACGATCCGCGCTTCTTGGCCGTCGACTGCGTGGCTCCGATGTCGATCGCCGAGGGGCTTTCGCGCATCGGGTACCGCCCGGGCGAGCTCGACTGCGCAGGCTGCGACCAAGACTTGCTCCAATACGTGTACGCGCATGACTTGTACGATCCGACCGCCCAGGCGATCGACGATTTGCTGGCCAACCTGCTCGACGTCGACCCTGCGCTTCCAGGCGGCTACCTGGCCACGCGCGTGTATTCGCTCACCGGCACCGCCGTGAAGGAAGTCGTGGAAGACAACGCCGAGCGGTTCGTCTCAACCTTGCTCGACACAGCCGACGGCAAGCTGACCGATTCAGCCGAAACGGTCGCATGGGTGTTGAACCTCGAGGATCTGCCGCCGCAGTACGCGCTCGGCTATCTAAAGGCGCTCAGCGACGACGTCGTTGTCGACTGGCTTGCGACCGTGGAAAACTACACCTACCAGGGGGTGCTGCTCGACCGCAGGCTGGTCGCGGTCACGCCCGCCAACATACTCGACTATTACACATCGGCGGGCAACATAGTAGACGAGCACCTCGCGAAGTTCCTCGAGGCCAACCCCTTCCCCGCCGAATTCACGATGGCCACGACCGAAGAGCACCTGGGCTCTGAAGCCGGTTTCCTGAAAGCCGTGATCGAATGCCCCGAGCTCAGCGACGAGAAGGTCGACGAAATCGCGACCACGTACCGAGCGCAATTCAACCACTTCGACATGGAGGGGCTCGCGCAGAGCCGCGTGGAGATGCTCGTGCGCACAGGCGTCATCCGCACGACAGCCGATAACCTGCGCTTCGTTCGCAAAGAGTGCCCGTCGGCTGCGAAATGGTTCGCCAAGACCGACGTGGCGGCTTACATCTGGCTGGTGCTAGCAGATGAAAACGGCGAAGGCGGCGAATGCGGTTTCGTGCGCAACGAGGCGCTCGACATCTTCGAAATGCGCGACGTCGACGACGACAGCAAAGTTGCGTTGCTCGCCGGTTTCTCCGAGGCTGTTCCGCTGTCGGCAGACTACCCCAATGAGTTGAACGCGGCGATCGCGAGCAGGAATTTCAGCGTCAACGACCTCGGTGTCGTCGACGAAATGTACGCGCGCGGCAACCGCAAGCTGAAGCGGGCGCTCGCCGAGGCGGTCGTCGCGAACCGCGCAGAGCTTGCGGGCAGGAACATCCTGCTGTCGATGGACATGGTCGCCGACGTGGCCTGGCGCATGCGCGACGACCGCGCTATCATGATGGAGTTTATCGCGAGCCAGCTCGTCGGGCGCGATCCTGAGCCGTCACGCCTCGAGGTGCGCAATGTGTTCGAGCGCGCCAACCTGAAAGAATA
>JAFUBE010000687.1 GCA_017460365.1 Eggerthellaceae bacterium | reverse complement strand
GATGCCTTGTCCGATGTGGTGTTGATTGTCTTGGTCAGCATAACGGTTTCCTTTCTACGGCGACTGCTATTGAACTGTGACTGCAGCTAAGCTGCAGCGCCTTCGAGGTGCTGCGCGAAATCCATGTTCCAACGACCGTCGTTCACGCCGCCCTCGAGCCGCTTGATATAGCCTTGGATGATATTGTCGGTCCAGGTCGACGCCTGCTGGGTGGAGTGAACCGTGTCGGACCCGAGCACGGACGCAGCACCGCGCAGGAAGTAGCTCATCAGATGGTCCATGTGCGCACGGTGCTCCTCGGCCTCGGTGAGGCGCTTTGCCTGGATTGCGCGGAGGTCGGAAAGCCCGTTGTCCTCAGCGTACTCACGAACTTCCTGGAGCTTGTCGAACAGCTCGTCGCGCTCTGCCTTGGCGCGGTCCATGTCGTAACGTGCCTGGTTGCGCGAGCGGGCGTCACCAGCTGTTTCATGGCGCCCCATGGCGTCCTTGTAGCGACGATCCGCCTCTGAAAACCTGCTCAGGTAACCCTGGTACGTCGCGAACGGTTTCGAGAGTTCCTGCAGGAGCGGAGCGCAATCCTCTTCGATATCGTCGATGACGCGAGCTGCATTCACTTCCTGCTGGTGGTAGAACCTATCGAGCCCTGGCCCCTTGATTTGCCCGTCTTCGACCCAGACCGACCCGTTCTCCGCGCACTTTGCGCCATCCTCGAACGCCTCGTCGAGATCGCGGTCGGCGGGCTTGAAGTGCCTTTTCCAAAATCCCCGGCGGGCGAAGCGGTTGATGTAGCGTCCCATGATGACCTTCCTACCGAGTTGGCTTTGTCTATTTCGATGACCGTCTTGCGTTTTTCGGCGGCCTTGACCGGGTCCTGCAGGCCCGTCGAGGGGTCGATGTCGTCCGGCTCGCCGCTGCCAACCCCGATTGATGTCAGCTGGTCCTTGTTAACCCCCATTGCGATCAGGGTCGAGCAGACGGCTTCCGCCCTTTGCACCGAGAGCCTTTGCGAATAGCCTTCCTCCCATGGATACGATGCCGCGCTGCACGTGACCGTGGCGACAAGGGTTCGGTCCGACTTCAGCAGTTCGGCAATGCCAGACAGGGCCTGATTCGCCTGGTTTTGATCCAGGAACTCGACGCTGTCGCCGACGAAGCCGAGCTGCGTGGAGCTGAACTCGGTTCTAGAGGGCCCCGCATCGGTTTCGCCGCTCGGAACCGAGTACGGAACCACGGGGGCGAACTCCACGACCTTAACCACGGGCAACGTGTCCGGGCGCATCTCCGCAGTGGACACCGGTACGGCCTGGATGGCTACCTGGCAGCCGCACTCCTCGAGGACCTCCGTATAGAGGGCCTCGATCGCCATGAGCTGCGCATTGCTCGGCGCAGGCTGGCTTCCGGAAGTGGAGCCGAAGCCGTACCACGTGATGACGGGCACCCAGCTCAGGTCGGGCACTTCGTTGATTGCCGCATAGTACTGTGCAACCTGGGACGGGTCGCCGTTATCCACGAGCTCGTTGGAGGCCATGTCGAGCAACCCCGTATCGGATATACCCGAACCGATGAAGTAGTCGCCGAGGGTCTGGTCGGATCCCGCAACGCTGTCAGCTCCCACAACCACCGATTGCAGCATGTCGCATCCGGGATCGTCGGCGTCTGTCTGCAAGTATTCACGTACCTGCCGCTCCATGCGATCCTTGTTGATCTCCGAATCCGATACTGTGGAGAAGTCAAACGTCCTGGCGGTCGGGTTCGAGTCCGCGATGGTTACAGTGATCTGCCCGTTGGATTCGCGGACCTGATCGATAGTATCGTCGAGCACAGAGCAATCCCAGACCGGGGTACCACTGGTGTTCTGGATGACGATTGCAGCGTCCACAGCTTCTTGCGGTTCAGAGCAGCCCGCCATTGCAAGCGGCAAAAGGAGCAGCGTCACCGCAAGTACAACCTTCTTGAAACCTTTCGCTACAGTAGCCATGACCGATCTCCCTTCCTAATCCGTTCCGACTGCTACCATTTCGGCTTTCCCCAGGAGAGCCGCTTTACCAAGGGCCGCATCCTCCTGTCCCTCTTCGAGCTGCTGACGGCTGCTTGGCGCAAAGGCAGCCGGCCTGGAGTCTTCGAGGCCGAGGCCCGTCGCGAACACTTCCTTCATCTTCCCAATGTGGTCGTGCACGCCCATGCCATGCGTCTCGACCAGGGCGGCTACGCACGATGCGAGCGCCGCGTTCAGAAGGCCATCGACCTCGCAGAATGCCGATCGGTACACGTCGTTCACATGCTCGCGGAGGCGCGACGGGTCGCTGTGTTCAAGCGTCGCGATCTCAGCCTTGATGTTTGCAATACGTGCCTCGGCCTTGCAGCGGCGAAGCTTCGATTCGACT
>JAFUBE010000073.1 GCA_017460365.1 Eggerthellaceae bacterium | reverse complement strand
GGGGGGTGTCCCTATAGTTTTGTCAAGCCCTTCTAGTTGTCTTTTTTCACCGAGCAACGGTATTTCGAGGACGTGAAGAGCTGGGCCCCTCCACGGGGGCTGCGCAGTAGGTGTACTTTCGCTTTGGGCTAGGCGGTCGCCTCCCATCGCTCTGCATCGTAGGGCACGAGGTCCCGCATCACCGCGAAGATAATCTTGAGGCGCTTTCTTGCAACGGCCTTGAGGGCGCGCTTGCGTTTAAGCTTCGCGTCGCCACTCGACCTTTCCAGCACGGCGTCGTAGTACCTGCCGAAGTAGCCGTCGGTTCCTATGAGGCTGTTGACGGTGAAGATCATGAGGTTCTTCAGTTCCTTGTTTCCACGCCTGGACGTCGTGTTGTATTCGACCGACGTCCCCGACTTCGAGTCGGCTGGCGCCAAGCCGCAGAACGAGGCGAGCTGGTCGTGGCTGTCGAACAGGGATATGTCGACCAGCGACACCAGCGCTTCGGCTGCGACGGGCCCGATTCCCGGCACCGTTCGCAGGCACTGGTAGCACTCGTCGTCGACGAGCATCTCGTCTAGCTGGGCCCTAATCGCCTCCGCCTCGCCTCTGGCTTCCAGCACCCTGCGCGCCTGCCACATGACGCACCTGTCCTCGCCCGCTGGGTGTGACGGCGACTCCGCTGAATTCTTCGCGGCGGTCCAAAGCTCATCGGCGGCTTCTGCGGGCGCGCTTGCCCTGGCGCACAGCGAACGATAGCGGCGCCTGCCCGCTGCGGCGATTCCGCAAGCGCCGCCAAGCTCGGCCAGCACCTCAAGGGTCCATTGTTTGCCCAGTTCGCAGGCCGATTCAAAGGACGGGTCGCTCTCAAGCATCACCGCGCGCAGGCGGTTGGTCGCTTGGGTGGCGAGCTTGGTGCAATGCCGGCGCTGGGAGCCAAGCAGCCGCGCCTCGTGGCAGTCGGGAACGGGGCGCAGTGCCTCCGGCGTGGCCATCGACGTGCGCGCGATTACCCATGCGTCAATTTCGTCTGTCTTCGCAAGCACTGGGTACATGCTGCGCGCCGCCTTCTCCGCCGAACCCGGCAGGTACGCCACGTCGCAGCCCGCCTCCCTCGCCTCGCGCACGACTAGCGCGCCGATGTTGTTGCGCTGGTCGACCGTGACCAGCACGTCTCCTTCTGCCGCAGCCTCCTGCGCCTCGGCAATCGTGGCCGCCACATCTTCGCGGCGGTTGGGGACGGGCCGGCTCATTGTCGTTGCGCCATCGGCGCGGAGCGCGCACGCCCAATGGAACTGCTTGCCGACATCGAACCCCAGATACACCGAATGCCGGGACTCTATTCTCTCCCTCTGTGTTGCCATGCTATCCTCTTTCCTGGTTGGTCGATCGGAAAAGCCGCAGCGGCGATGGGCACCCACATTACTCGGCCGTGGCATCCTGCCCGGCAGGTCCCTATCAGCTCTGTTGCGCTGCAACCCTCCCCGCCGGCAGCACCCCCCGGGCCGTCTGGATCGGCAGGGGGAAAGGGCCGTGCAGGGGAGGGCCGGTCGACGGCCATTCGCGGCCTGCCTCAAGGTTAGAGGATTGAAGGAAAGATCGCTCCACTAGATGCTCGAAGCGGCCCAGAAAGGCCGCTTTTCACTGTAATGGGGGGTATCATTTCACGCAACTGTCTAATGGAGAAGTGTCAATTAATGAAGACGTTCTAGTCGTGCCGTTGGAAGGAAGAGCAATGAACCAGTCAGCTACCACTACGAAAAGGGTCTTTGCGCTAGCTGCAGCACTTGCAGTTGCACTCGCCTGTGTGTTTGCGCTCACGCATACGCAGGCATTTGCGGAAGACCGCAGTGTAAGCACGTGGGAAGAATTCGTGGCTGCTATGGGTCAGGCTGATGGCGATACTATTACCATCACTTCTGACATCCAGGCAACAGAATCGATTGAGGTTCCGAAAAATGTAACTATCAAGGGCGATTCCGATAACACTAGTTATCGTGGACCTGGTCTGGGTGG
>JAFUBE010000686.1 GCA_017460365.1 Eggerthellaceae bacterium | reverse complement strand
GTGTCATTTTTCGGCTGGCGCTCGCCGCGCCGCATGCCGTCATCGAAAAATGACACTTCGTGTCTGACGGGAAGTGTCGCACAACGACAACGAAGACGCGTTTACCTAATCGTCTGCAAAACACAGAGGCGCCTCTTGACCTGTATGTAGTAATACATATAATAGGGATAAGTAATACGTACTACAAGGAGGCTGCATGGGAGACGCAATGGTTACGGCGCGCATGCCGCAGGCGAAGAAAGAAGCGGGCAACCGCGTGCTCAGCCAAATCGGTTGCAGTACTTCGCAGTTCATCAACAGTGCGTACGACTACTTGATTCAGCATGGCGCATCGCCGTTCAATGAGGAAAAGGGGGGTGCCCGTGCAACGCGCGAGAGCATCGCTGAAGCGCTCGAACGGGTCGAGGCGATGTGCCTTCCCGCGTCCAATCGCTTTGCCACGATGAGCGATGACGAGATACGCCGAGAGCGCCTTGCGCGCCAGGGCGGTGAATCGCGGTAACTAGCATGGGGTACAAGCTGCTTCTCGATACCAACGTGTTCATTGACGCGCTCGCCGGTCGACAACCGTACGAACGTAACGCGAAACTTATCCTGGCGCTCGGCATGGTGGGGGAGTTCGATTTGTGGGTCTCCGCTTCGCAGGCGACCGACATCTTCTACATACTGTCCGACGGCGGCACGGCGAGCCGTGCCGAATGGGCCAAGGCACAGCTTCTCAAGTTGCGCGGGTTCGCGAGCGCGTGCGCGTTCACAGACGAAGACATCGGTTGCGCGCTTGTTTCCACTTGGCGCGATGTCGAGGATTCGTGCATCAACCAAATCGCTCACAAGGTGAAGCCCGATGCTGTGGTCACGGGCAACGTGAAGGACGTCGCCTTGTCTGACTTCCCCGTGTTCGACTGCGATGGTCTTTTCGAGTGGATTCGCAGCAAGGATGGCGTTTCGTATTGCGAGATCGCCTTCGAATAAGCCGGACGGATTGCTTCCGTTTCCCGCATGCGAATGGGACTGTAACAGAAGCCCATCCTAAGCCCCTACGGTGTTGCCGTCTGCTGTGAGTGAACTGCTGTTTCAACGTCGCCACGGGGTGTTTTTCACTCGAAACCTTCGTGCCGTCAAGCGCGACGTGTCGGCTGCTTTATGCTACATTACGAATATCCTGAAATAAGGAGCAATTAAACCATGAGGATGGGCACGAGCGCCGATGGGCGCGCGCTGACATACGATGCGGATCGTTACGAGTTCAAGCTGGGCTCGCAGGCGGCCTCGTTCGACGACGTGTGCGCGCTCGAAAGCCGCGACTGGATTCGCTGGCGTGCTCCCGAGCTGCGCGAATGGTTCGTGAAGCTCGATCGCGAAGCGTTCATAGCGAGCAATCGTGCGGCTCGCTCGGCGTTGCGCTACCGTTCGTCTGACCCGTCGGTTGCAACGGTCGATGCGGGCGGGCGCGTGGTCGTGCGCGGCGAGGGCATCGCGGAAATCCTGGCCGCACGGGGCGACGACGTCGGTTTCGTCTCGGCGGTGCGGCTCGTCACCATCGTTTCGGGCCCGACTTCCGGCGCGCGCGAGGTGCGAGTGAGCTTCAAGGCCAAAGGCGGCAAGCTTCCCAAGGCGAAGTCGTTCAAGCTGCCCGCGTTGCCGCCCGCCGCCGTCGGGTACGAGAAAGTCAACGGCTCAGACATGCTGTCGGTTTCCAAGTCGGGAAAGGTCACGGTGGAAAAGGGCGCTCCGCGCGGCCTGTACACCGCCGAAGCGGCCGTGCGCGGGCGCGGCGACTTCGCCAGCGTGGTTATCGCGGTCGAGGTGCGCTGATGCAGCTGGGAACGTGCACAGACGGCCGCCTGCTCACCTACGACGCGAGCCTTTACGAATTCCGCTTGGCGCAAAGGCCCGCCGAACTCGCCGAGGTGCGCGCGCTCGATGCGCGGGCGCAGGTGCGTTGGCGCGCCGCCGAGATGCGCGACTGGTTCAAACGCATAAACGGCGACGACCTCGCGGCATGTCATGACCGCGCGATGCAGCAGCGCTATGGCGTGGAATACGACGAGCTTTCGGCCGAAGAGCGCGTGCTCGCCGACGCTGCGCGCGACGATTCGGTGCTTGCGGGCAAGATCGTCGACGCCGACCCCGCGCTCGTGCACGCAGTTGCGAACCAGCTCATCGAGGAAGGCCTGATCGCTCAAGCGCCGCCCGCGGCAACCGGTCCCGGTGCAACCGGCGTCGAAAGCGAAAACCCGCTTGCCACCATGGAGCTTCCCCGCGGCATGGAGCCGCTCAGCCAGCTCGAGCGCGCGAAAGCCGAGCAGGGCGAGCGCCGCAAGATGACGCGCGCCGAGGCGCGCCTGATGCGCAAGATCTTGAAGAACGATGACAAAGCCAAGGCCAAGCGCGAGCGTCGCGAGGCGGCGTCAGCGGCCGAGCCCGCCGAACAGCAACGTCAGCCCGAGGAAACGGAGTAGACCATGAACCCAACAACCATCCTGATAATCATCGCGGTCATCGTGGTCGTGGTGCTGTTCGCGCTGGGCATACGGCTCGTGCGCCCGTTCCAGAAGGGCGTGGTCGAGCGGCTCGGCAAATACCGCCGCACCGCAGAGCCCGGCGTCAACTGGATCATCCCGTTCATCGACCGCATGACGAAGGTCGACATGCGCGAGAACGTGGTCGACGTGCCGCCGATGGAGGTCATCACGAAGGACAACGTGGCCGTCACGGTCGACGCCGTCGTGTATTACCGCGCAATCGACGCGGTGCGGCTCATCTACAACGTGACCAACTTCTATCTGGCTGCGACCAAGCTCACGCAGACAAACCTGCGTAACGTCGTCGGCGAGCTCACGTTAGACGACTCGCTGACCAGCCGTGAACGCATCAACGACCAGCTGCGCGACATCCTGTTCGCCGCAACCGAACAGTGGGGCGTGGAAATCGTGCGCGTCGAGCTGCAGCGCATCGAGCCGCCGGCCGATGTCACGCAGGCGATGCACCGCCAGATGAAGGCCGAGCGCGAGAAGCGCGCCGTCATCCTGGAAGCCGAAGGCGAGCGCCAAGCCGCCATCGAGCGCGCCGAGGGCGTGAAACAGCAGTCGATTCTGGAAGCCGAGGGCAAGGCGCAGGCCATCCGCGAGATGGCCGAGGCCGAGCGGGCGCAGCTCGTGCTCCGCAGTCAGGGCGAGGCGCAGGCCGTCGCGAACGTGCTGTCGCAGCTGCATGGCGAGGACACCGACACCTACGTCGCGGTGCGCTACGTCGAGAGCCTGAAGGAGATCGCAAACGGCAACGCCACGAAGATCTTCATGCCCGCCGAGCTTTCCGGCATCGCCTCTGCTACCGGCGTCATCGGCGAGATGCTCCAATCGGCCAAGGTGACGCCCCAGGTGAAAGCAGCCCCCGGCCAAGTCCCGCCCCCGCCCGAGATTCTGTAGGAAAGCGTACCCCGCCTGCGGTGTGACACTTCCCGTCAGACACGAAGTGTCACGCGCGGGATTAGAACACCGGTGCGCACATGCGCATGATCTCGCCGCGGGTGTTCACGAACTCGACGATCTTCACGTTCACGCCGTATGCCTGCTTCATGTTGCGTTCGGTGATGATGTCGACCGCGCGGCCGAATTTCATGGGGTTTTCCTTCTGGAGTAGCAGT
The DNA here is from genome assembly GCA_017460365.1 of Eggerthellaceae bacterium. Taxonomy (GTDB): domain Bacteria; phylum Actinomycetota; class Coriobacteriia; order Coriobacteriales; family Eggerthellaceae; genus UBA9715. The sequence goes on along the minus strand of JAFUBE010000686.1, from coordinate 18,490 downwards.
ACGTTCGAGTTGCACATGAACGCGTGGTCGGGCGAATGCGTGGTCATGATGACGGCATAGCCCATTTGCGCAAGCGCGCGCACCTTGTCGATCACGCGCACCACGTTGCCGTAGTCGAGCGCGGCTGTCGGCTCGTCGAGCACGAGCATCTTGGGCTGCTGCGCGAGCGCGCGGGCGATCATAACCAGCTGCAGCTCGCCGCCGGAGATGTCGGTGTACACCTCGTCGCGGAGCTCCCAGATGCCCATGTCGCGCATCGCCTGCTCGACGATCTGGTAGTCGCCCTCCTTCGGTTGGCCCATCGTGCCCACCTTGTTGATGCGCCCGAGCAGCACGACGTCTTTCACCTGGTAGGGAAACGGCGGCGTGTGCGACTGCGACACGTAGGCCATCGTGTCGGCGAGCCGCGAGGCCGACCAGTCCGAGATATCGTCGCCATCGATTGTGGCTTTGCCCGAGAGCAGCGGAATGAGCCCCAGCACCGACTTGAACATGGTCGACTTGCCGCATCCGTTCGGCCCGAGCACACAGCAGACTTCGCCGGTCTCCACCGTGAAATTAACGAACCGTTGAATCGCCTTGCCCTTCTCGTAGCCCACATGGGCGTCGCGCACTTCGAGTTTCATGAATCACCCATCTCGAAAATTTATCCTCGTTAGGCAATATACGCATTACAGGCTATTTATGACAAGTGTTTAAGAAGATGTCTGACGGGAAGTGTCACGGCTAGCGGTTGCGAACGATACCCTTCGTTGAATCGACGGGTCGGTTAGAGTGCAAGACAAGGTACATTATTCTAGTTTGCAAAGAATGTTAAAAGACGATAATATGCACGTTTAGCTATAAACAAAGAAGGGATGCAATGGAGCGATTGCGTTACATGGAAGCAATCGGCGGGCGAATGCTGCGGGCCGTCTTGGCCATCGCGCTCGTCGCCTACCTGTTTGTTCCCGCGTCGGTGTCGTTCGCCGAGGCGGGGGACGGAAGCGGTGCGACTGGGAAGACGGAGCAGGTGCCCGAGGCGGTGCAGTCTGAGAAGGGCGACGCATCCAAAGACGGCGCTGCCGAGTCTGGCCAGCCGAAATCGGGCGAGGGCGCTTCGGCAGTCCAGGCTTCCGTCGATTTGACCGCGCTCTGGGAAAGCGACCATCCGCGCATCGAAGCTGCGGGCGAATACGTGCTCGCGGGTGACGTCCATGCGGGGCAGCCCCTCGTCGTGGCGCTCCCCGCAGGCGCCATTGCGAAAGTCGACCTCGCTGGCTTCAGCGCGGTCGTCGAGGCGGAGGAAGGCGATAAGGCGCCGACGTGCGCGATCGACCTGTCGGCCAACGCCGGCGAGATCGTCTTCGTCGATTCGGCCTACGACGAAGACGCCGACGCGATGGCTTCGATTACGCTGAAAACGGCCGACTCGACCGCCGCTACGGCCGTAGTGCGCTCGGTGCAAAACGCTTCGACGCTCGATTCCGAGCCGAGCGCATCTTTCGAGCACGTGAGGCTCGCCTCCGATGCGAGCGTTAAGAGCCTCGATTCCTTCGGGGCTTCGCATACGGTCGTGAAAACGGGCGCCGAGCCTGGCGAAGACAAGCGGCGCGCGCGAGATGCGGCGGCGCGCATCGCGTTCAAGGGCTGCGCCTTCGAGGTGAACGTGGACGAGCGCCTTACCGTCGAAAACCGAGCCGAGGCGATCTCGCGCGGCATGACACGCGGCGCGGAAAGCGTCATCGATGCAGAAGTGGCTGGAATCACGCTCGCAGGACCGACGTCGGCGGCCATGAAGGCCGGCTCCCGCGACGCCGCGCCGACGACGCCGGCGCTCCTGTCGCGATTCGCGGCGACCTACGCGCTCGCGCCCGATTTCGAGGTGGCCAGCGAAGGGCAAGCCCTCGTGTTCGGATATCCGAGCGAGGCGAAAGCCGATGCGAGCGATGTCGGCGAGGCGGTCGTGGCGTTGCCCGAAGCGCGCTCGACCATCAGCGCGAAGGCGGCGGGCTCGATAGCGGCCGCCGAAGGCTACGATCTGAAGCTCGACGCGGCGCCCGATGGCAAACCCGGTTACGCGGGCGTATCCCTCGTCGCGAAGAAAGCCGAGGCTCCTTCCGGGGACAGCCCCGCTGCGCCCGTCCCAGAGGCTGGCGCGCCAGCCGACGAGCCGTCCGCCGTGGAGCAGGCAACGGCCGCCGCCCCCCATATCTATGCAGACTACCTTGCCGCCCATGCCGACGAGGCGGTTTACGTGGAAGAGATCGCGACGCAAGCGCAAGACGTCGACTTGAATTCGAGCTGGGCCGCGCTCGACGGCGGCTTGGCGAGCACGTACACGATCACGAGCGCCGGCACGTACTACCTCAGCGACGACCTCTCCGCAAGCAACGGCATCGCGATCGACGCTCCCGGCAAGGACGTCCGCATCGAGCTGCGCGGTCATGCGCTCACATTGAACGGCACGGGTTCCGCCGCGCAGAAGACCATGGTGTCGATCGCCGCGGCGAAGTCGGTGACGTTCGACGGGTCGGCCGCTTCGGGTCTTTCCGAGATAAAGAGCGCGGGCAACGCAGACGTGTGGGGCATCTCGTCGAATGCGAGCGGGTGCGCGGTGAGGGCGAACGACCTTGCGGTCACGCTCTCTTCTTCCACGAACGCGCAACGCAACCTGGCGACCCACGCGGTGCGCGTGGCGAGCGGTTCGCTCGAGCTTTCGAGGTGCACGTTGAACATGCTCATGGGCAACCAGACCCTGAACAGCGCGAGCTTGCTGCAAAGCGCGTCGGAGCCTCCCAGCGCCGTGTTCGCCGCATCCGGTGCATCGTCGGTCGTCCTCGAGGATTGCACCGTCGTCGGCGAAGGTTCGCAAGGGGTCTCGTGCAGCCTGGACGACACGACGTCGCTCGGCAACGCCTACGCGCTGTATTCGCAAGCCGCTTCGACGAAGGTGGCCGGCGGGACGTACCGTGCCCTGTCGGCGCTCGGGAACGCCACGTGCCTGCACGGCGCGCATCTCGAGATCGCGTCGAGCGCGTCGGCCGATGCCGTGTCGCTCGAAGCCGATGCCGGCCAGCTCGCCTCGGGAATCCTCAGCACGGCGCAGGCGAGCGTGTCGGTGGAGGCGCCCCTGTCCTTCACGGTGGCAAGTGGCTACGAGGGGCGCGCCGACTCCGAAGCCGCGTTGCGCTCGACCGTCGAGGGCGGCTTCGTCTTCGGCGAATGCGCATCTTCGGCTTCTGCGCGCTACCCGGTGCTGCTCATGACGGCGACCGGCGATTTGGCGTCGGCGAACTCGGCGGGATCGGTCATCGGCACGTTCAGCGCCTCGCTCGACGACGCAGGCGTCTCGGCGGTGCTCGCAGCGCTCGGCAACGCGCTCGGCTCGGGGTGCTCCGTCGGGCGCGATCTGCTCGGGCGCGCCTGCTTCACGTTCGACAACGCGAGTCCCGCGAACGCCGTCGCCTCCGTCACGCATGCGGGGGCTTCCGCCTATTACCCCACGCTCGGCTCTGCGCTTGCGGCGCTCGGCGGGGGAGAGACGCTCACGCTGCTGTGCGATGTCGACGCGATGAACGTCGCCGTCGCCGATGGCGCCGTCATCGACTTGAACGGCCACGAGGTCGGTTTCCTCGAATATTCGGCGCAGGGGGCCGGCGGTGCCCTCACGGTGAAGAACGGCTCGATTGCGGGCACGGGCGCGGTGAACGGGTCCCGCGCCTCGGTGTACCACCACGCGGGATCGGCGCTCGTGCTCGACGACCTCGAGATAACCGCGACGGGAAGCGATGCGGTGGTTTACGGCGTGTACGGCGCGGCGGGCGCAGGAGCCCTCACGATGAGCGACACGGCGGTGTACGTGTGCGCCTCGCGCACGTCGGCGGGAGCGGGTGCGTACGGGATCGGCATGGCGAACGGCGGGCCTGCGCTCACGCTCGAGCACGACGACATACGCGTCTCGACCGCCAGCGCGGGTGTGCCCGTATACGGGGTGTCGTGCGCCAACGGCCTGGCGATGTCCCAGGGCGCGATCGTGGCGCGGGGCGCAACCGGCACGACGGGGGCAATCTTCGCCGGGGGCGAGGTTTCGGTCGAAGGTGCGGACCTCGACGTGCGCACGACTGGCACGTCTTCAGGGTCATACGGCTTCGGCATCTGGGGCCGCACGGCGAATCCCCAGGCCACGAGCGTTTCGGTGCGTTCGTGTTCGATTTCAGTGCAATCGTCGGCGGATTTGCGGGGATCGACGTACGCGTGCCTGCTTGCCGCGACGTCGGACGCCTCGTCGTCGCCGATCGCCTGGACCCTTTCCGGTGAAAACGTGCTCGCAAGCTCGAGCGGGCTCACGTTCGGGTTGGGCATGGGCAACATCACGCTCGGCGACGATTTCGAGCTCGGCAGCGGATCTGACGGCAAGCTCGTCGTGGCGCAATCGCGAATCGAGGGAAATGCGGGGTTCGTGATCGAAGGCTCGCCTTCGTCTGCACGGCTCGCGCAACTCGCGGCGCTCTTCGCGGCGCGGGACGGCTCGTATTACAGCGGGTGGAGCCTCGGCGCAGACCAAGAAGCGTCGCGCCTCGTGTGGGCCGTTCCCGGCGCTCCCAGCGAAGGCGCGGTGACGCTCGTGCGCGGGGGAAGCGCCCAATCGGGGCACGCTTGCGTGACGGATGCGCTCGAGGCGGCGCAGGCGGGCGACACGCTGCGCCTGAACTGCGATGTCGCGGAATCCGGCACGTACGCGGTGGCTCAAAGCGACCTCACGCTCGACCTGAACGGTCACGACCTCGTCTTGAACACCGGAGGCATGAAAGCGTCTTCGAGCGGCGGCTACGACGGGATTGCGTTTACCGGCGACGGAACGCTGCTCGTGAAGGGCGGTTCGCTCGACATCCGCATGGGCGCCCCCTCGGAAATCGCCCGTGTGGCGCAGGTTCCCTACCGGGGCGTCTCGGTTACGGGCGGAGGAAGGCTTTCCATCGCGTCCGACGCGACGCTGAACGTGAGCTACGTCGGCAGCACGGCGTCCGCCGCGAGCCAGCGCTCGGTCACGCTGAGCGGCATCGTCGTGACGGACGGCGCCGTCGCGCTCGACGGCGCGCTTTCCGTAACCGGGTCGGCTTCCGATGGCGGATACGGCTCGATGCAGACGCACGGCATCTTGTCGCAGCCCGACGAGGGCCGCACGGCGGATGTCGCGGTCGGGGAAAAGGCCAAGGTGAGCGTCGATTCCGCAGCGGCCCCGATCACGGCCAAGAACGCCTACTACGTCGAATCGACCTACAACGCCACGACCAACGACGGCCCCACCGGCGTGCGCGAGATCGCAATCGACCCAGACGCCGATCCGGTTCTCTACCAGGACGTCATCGACATCTTCCAGCAACGCGCCACCTACGACGACCCGAACGACAGCAACGACCGCAACGGGTTGAGCACGGGCGTGTACTACTTGCTCGACGCGGCGCTCAGCCGAGAGGGCGCGTGGTACGACGGCCTGCGCATCTGGGCTTACAGCGACCAGGTCGCCGTTGCCGATGTCGGCAAGCTCGACGTGGTCGTGCCCGCCCACGTCTTCATCAGCTCGCCCTACGACACGTTGCCGCAAGCGTACGGCATCGCGAGCGATGCGCAGGCGCAGGGCACCTCGCAGGTGACGGTGCAGGGCGGCGTCGCGGTCGCATGCTCCCACGGCGAGGCGAGCGCGCTTATGGCTGCGGGCGAGGCGAGCTGGCGCTGCGAAGGCGCCGAGCTGGCCGCCTTCGCCGATGACACGGTGCATCCGATCGCCCAGGGTTCGTTCGACCTGCGCGATTTCGTCGACTTTTCGCCTGCGCAGAGCGCCGCGATCGCGTAGTCGGGCACCAAGGCGTCGAACGTCGTGAAGTTCGAGTCGCCCAAGGCCCGCGACGTCGTCGTCGACGAGGGCGCCTCGTTCACGTTCGCCGGCGCCCTCGCTCTCGCGTCCTCGGCGCTTGACGCGGCCCATGTGGAAGCTTCCTCGTTCGACGTGGAAAGCTCGTTCGCGCTATCGGCCACCCCGCTTGGAAACGGCATGACGGGGACCCTTGCGTGCGACGTCGCATCCCCAGCGGGTGAGAACGCGGAAGGAACCACGTTCGCAAGAGGCGCGACGAGCGCGCAGGCGGCGCTGTTCGCGGATGCCTACCGCGAAATGCAGCCCGTGGCGGCTGCGGATGGCGTGGCCTGGTCGGCCGCTTCGAACAGCGTCGTCGCCTTCCAGGTGGGAGATGCCGTCGTCGCCCGTTACGCGAATCCCTCCACGATCGACCTCGCCGAACCGACCGCCGCCGCGAAGCGCGCCGACGACGAACGCCAAACCTACGAGATTGCGGGCTGGTCGCTCGTGCCCGACGAGAACGCGACGAGCGGATACGAGTCGGCTGATGCGACCATAACGCCTGCGGGAAGCGCGACGTACTATGCCGTATACGAAACGGGCCTCGCGAGCGTGCCGGTGAGGTTCGCGAACGTGTTCGACTTGTCGGGGAACCTGCAACCCGACGTCGCGTTCACCGCCGAGTACGGCTCGTCGGTGGGCGAGGCCGCGCGGGCAGCGGGCGCCTCCATCCCCGCGCCGGCCGACTACGCCGACGCGTCGACGGGGCTCGAGTACCGCTTCGCCGGGTGGTTCCCGTATTCTGCGAGCATCTCGTCGGGAGCCTTACTCTACGACCCCGTTCAGGTCGAGGACCTCGACATAACGCTGTCGGTGAGCGGGGTTTCGGCGACGGGCCTCGTTTTGCGCGCCGTGTACGTGGCTGTCGAGCCCGGTTGCCACCTGGTCACGTTCAAAGTCGACGGGTATACGAGCTACTGCGTCGTCGGAGATGGCGCGCGCCCGGTCTACACGGCGGCCAACGGCACCAACACGAGCTACGTGTCGCCGGCCAAGCAGGTCAGCGAGGCGGGCAAGACGTTCACCTTCAACTGCTGGTTCGTCGACGCCGACGGCGACGGGTCCCGCAGCGAAGGCGAGCCGTCGTACGATTCCGTGTTGCCGAAGGCCTACGGCGATGTGTCCTACACGGCGGATTGGACGTGGGTCTGGTCTGACGTCACGCTGACGTTCTACACGAAATACTATGACGAGGCCACCGATTCGCTCGTCCTGAACGGCATGCGCATCATCAACACGACTTACGAGACCCAGACGCAGGCAGCGGCGGATTCGGTTGCGCGGATCGGGAGCTCGTTCGGTTACGGCGGCAAGGTGTACACGCTCGACGGCTGGAGCATCCGCAAGTCCGATACCCAGGCCGTCTACGATGCCGGCAGGCCCCTCCCGTCGGTCACGAACGATGACCGCTTCCTGGCGGCGAATTACTCGAAATCGTTCTACGGCGTGTACTCGGTTGCCGACCACAAGCTGAACGTGGCGTTCTTCGATAGCGACGGTGCGCGGGAGCTGGGGCGCGCCGAGGGGCTCGTGGCCATACGGACCTCGGTCGATGCCGCGTTCAAGGCGACGGGCGCAGCGGAGCCGCAGGCGTCGAAGGGCTCCCAGGTGTTTCTGGGCTGGGCGCTCGAGCCGGGCGCGGACAAGGCGATGAGTTCGTCGGCGACGATGCTCGAGAGCCTGGTCACATACGAGGACTCGTCGTTGAACCTCTATGCCGTGTACGGATCGAACCCCACGCACACGGTGAGGCTGCGCGACGCGCAGGGCGACCAGGTGCTCTATCGGGTCTCGGTCGCGCAAGGCGCCACCGTGTCGTCCGCGCTTCGCAAGGCGGGCGTGGACGTCGAGATGACGGCTCCGGTCGGGAAATACTTCGCGGGATGGCGCACTGCAGCGGGGCAGTTCTTCAGCCTCGATGCGCCGGTGAGCGGTTCTGCCGACGTGTACGCCTCGTACCGCTCGATCAAGGTCGACACCGCCAAAGCCGAAGGCGTGACGGCTGCGGTGTCACTGAGCAAGGAGCTCAACTCGACGCTCGGCATCGGAGACGAGCTGAACGAAGTCAGGCTCACGGTCGAGCAACGCTCGTCGGCCGATTCGCCTTTGCGTTCCCAGATGGCGGCCGACGGTTATACCCTGCTGAAGGGCTACACGGTGAAGCTCGCGGCGACGTACGCGTCGGGCGAGTCGGTCGTGCAGGAAGGCGATATCGGGTCGGTGCAGCTGAAGATTCCGGTCGAGTCGAAATACGCCGACGCGAAGGTGCACGTTTACTGGCTCGGCCTGGAGAAGGGCAGCGAGAAGGTCATGCGCTCGGGCGAAAAGCAGCTCGAAGACGGCGAGCGCATTTCGGTGAACATCGGAAACACCGAGGTCGGCGACGAGGACGAAGGCGGCAACGTGGCGGTCATCTACCGGGAAGGCGGTGCGGGGACCGGCGGCCTGGTCGACGGGGCCACGGGCGGCCTTTCGGAAACCGGCACGAGCTCGCTGTCGTCGGGGCTGTCGTCATCGGGGCTTTCCTCGTCGCTTTCGGGCGCGTCTTCGGGCCTCGCCGCGTCGAGTGCGACGGGTCCGGCGGCCGGCGCGGCGGCGTTATCGGCCAGCGGCGACACGACGGGGGCAGATGGCGGCGCGAGCCCTGACGCGCTTGCCGCCGGAGAAGAAGGCTCGATGACGGGCAACTGGGACGGCGATGCGATCGTGCTCGTCGCGCTCGCGGCAGTGGCGCTCGCCGCGCTTCTGGACGGCATCTGGCGTTTGGCGGTCGTGCGTCCGCGCCGCGAAGAGGCGCAAGCCGAGATGCCGGTGATGCTCGACCAGTACGCGAAAGGCCTGCGGTTCTGATGGCGCGTGACGAGCGGCATCCCCGCAGGTGCCCCGACGGCGGGCGCCCCGATCGCAGCCACGACCACGGTCGGCGCCATTCCCGCAAACACGACGGCGGGCGCGGGCACCGCCATCGCGGCGGGCGTGCGCCGCAGATAGGGCACAACGCCCCCACATCCGAGAACATCTCGCTGTTCGACGGCGGCGATAACGAGTTCGCCGAACAGGTCGAGCGCACGCATCGCATCGACCCGCGGGCGCAGAAGATCTTCATCATGTGCGTCGTGCTCGTGGCCGTCTACGTCATCGCGCTCGTCATTCCCAAGAACATGCTCAACGAGGCGATGACCCAGAGCGGCTACCACCAGGGCTACACGTTCTCGTGGTTCGTCGAGAGCCTGCAGTCGAACGTGAACGGAATCGTGGCCGCCTTCACCGGCCACGACGCTGAAGTGGGCTACTCGTTCATGATATTCCGCTACATCGTGATCGTGCTTGCGGGCGCGGGCCTCGCCGTATGCGGTGCGGTGTACCAAGGCAGCTTCCGCAACGCGCTCGTCTCGCCCTCGTCGATGGGTGTCATGAGCGGCGCGAGCGCGGGCATGCTGTTGTGGATACTGTTCTACGTGAACGACGACGCCTCGAACGTGCCATGGGTGTCGAACGTGGCGTCGGGCCTTTCCTCGACGATCACGGCGGGCGGCGATCCGTGGGCCTACCTCTGGGCGACGTACAGCATGTCCATCTACTCGTTCATCGGGTGTTTCCTGGTGGCGGGGCTCGTGCTCGTCACGATGGCGCTCTCGAAGAAAGGCTCGACGTCGGGGCTCATGATCATCATCACCGGCCAGGTGTTCGGCGGCATCATCGGCGCGTTCACGTCGATGACGCGCTATTACATGACCGAGGTCGAGGGCTTCGAGTCAAAGCTCACGATCATGAACTCCATCTCGATCGGATCGTTCTACCGCGACTACTCGTGGATCGACATCGTGGCCGTGGGGATACCCGTGGCGTTGTGCGTGGCCGTGGTCATGCTGTTCCGCCAGCGCATGATGGTGCTTTCGCTCGGCAACGAGGAAGCGCGCTCGCTCGGCGTCGACTCGAAGCGCACCCAGATCATCGTCGTGGCGGTTTCGACGCTGCTCACGGCCATCATCATCTCGTTCTGCGGCCGCATCGGGTTCGTGGGCTTTCTCATCCCGCATCTCGCGCGCCGCATGGTCGGGCCCAACTTCAAGTTCTTGCTGCCGGCCTCGATGGCGCTCGGCGGCCTGTTCGTGCTCGTGGCGTACCTGCTCGTGTCGTGCACGCTCGGCCCCGAATACGAGACGATGGTCGGCATGTTCATCTCGATTTTCGGCGCGGTCATCTTCCTCGTGCAGGCGGTGCGCGGAGTCGGCGGAGGAGGTGGAGTCGGTCGTGGCAACCCCCGGTAGCGATCAGGAGAGGGCGTCGTTTAGCGCAGGCGACATCGCGCGCCTCGCGAACGGCTCGCCGCTGCCCGCAACGGCGGTCAACAGCGGTGCCGGCATAAAGCGCCGCCTCACGATGGCCGAGACGAACCGAACGCTGAAGGCCGACCGCGCGCGCACGCGGGCCATGGTCATCGCGTCGGTGGCGGCGCTCGCGGTGCTCTCGTACCTGTCGTTAGGCATCATGGGGGCGATGGGGCAGAACTACGCGTTTTCCGGCGCGTATTACTTCTATTCGCCGGTCGAGGTCGCCCGAGCGCTCTACGAGCATGCATACAACGCGCTTGCGCAGGTCACGCATGCGTGGCCCCAGCACAGCAGCGAATGGATCGCGCAGAACGTGAACGGCTACTGGGCGGTCGGGCATCGCGCGGGGGTCGTCGGGATCACGCTTCTGTGCGGCATCCTGCTCTCGATTTCGGGCATGCTGTACCAGAACGTCTTCCGCAACCCGCTCGCGGGCCCCGGCATGCTCGGAGCTTCCTCGGGCGTAACGCTTGGCATCATGATTCTCGTCATGCTCTACGAGACGGCGGCGCCTCAGATGCTCACCGAGCGCTACCTGTACTGCTACGGGCTCGGTGCGATCATCCTCGTGCTCGTCATTCTCGCGGGCAAGAAGATGTCGGGCAAGGGCAAGCCGTTCGATATCGTCTCCATGCTGCTCATCGGCTCGATCTTCGGCCAGCTCGCCGGTTTCGTGCAGCAATACGTCATCCTGTTCCTGTACGGCGACGACGAGACCATCCAGAACGTGTTCATCGAGCTCACGCAGATGCTCACCGTCGACACGTCGGCGTTGTCGTTCGTCGTGCTGCTCGTCGCGTTCGCGATCTCGTTCATCCCGGTCTACCTCATGCGCTACCGCATGAACGCGCTGGCGTTCTCGGAAGAGGAAGTGCGCCTGTTCGGCATCAACTTCACGCGCATCCGCGCGCTCGCGCTCGTATCCGGCGCCATCATGATGATCGCCGCGCAGATCCACACCGGCACGGTCGGCATGGTGTCGATGATCGTGCCGTTCATGTCCAGGTCCTGGTTCGGCGCCGAGTTCTCCAAGCAGCTCACCGGCAACATCTGCATCGGCACGCTTTTGCTGCTCGCCTGCCGCGATATCACCGATTGCATCCCGTTCGTTGGCGACGGGCTCGGCATCGGCATGATCGTGCAGCTCGTGGCCATGCCGCTGTTCGTCATCATCATGGCCAGACACCTGAACACCTGGGAGGGATAACGTGAAGCTCATCGTCCGAGACGCGTCCGTCGGCTACGACCGCGACAAGCCCGTGCAGAAGTTCGTGAACTTCTCGGTGGAAAGCGGCGAGGTCTGCTGCATCTTGGGCCCCAACGGCTGCGGCAAGACCACGACCGTGAAGACCATCATCGGCTTGAACGAGCTCATCGAGGGTACGATCACCATCGACGGCTCCGACGTGACGCGCTGGAGCGCCGCGCGCCTTTCCGACACGGTGGCCTACGTCGCGCAGCGCACGAGCCAGCCGTTTCCCTACCAGGTGAAGGACATCGTCATGCTCGGCCGCATCAGCAAGATGCAGTCGATGAACGGCCAGCCGACCGCCAAAGACCACAACATCGTGGAGAACGCGATGGACGAGATGGGCATCCTGCACCTGCGCGACAAGCCCTACAACGACATATCGGGCGGAGAGCTGCAGATGGTGATGTTCGCCCGCGCGCTCGCCCAGGAGCCGAAGCTGCTCATCCTCGACGAGCCCACCGCCGCGCTCGACTATGGCAACGCCGTGCGCGTCATCGAGAAGATCCGGCACTTGCGCAAGGTCGGCTACGGCGTGCTCATGATCACGCACAACCCCGACCACGCGTTCATGACCGGCGCGAACGTGGCCCTGTTCATGCGCAACAAGACCATGCGCTTCGGCAGCGCCTACGACATCATCACCCGCGAGAACATCCAGGACGCCTACGGCGTGAACGTGAAGCTCGTCGAGTTCATGCACGACAACAAGGAGATCATGCGCACCTGCGCCCCCGAATTCGGCGGCGACGACGATTAGGAAGGAACGACCTATGCTAACCGAAGAGAAAGCCCAGCAAGCGGCCGAGATGCTCTCGCGCATCGCCGACAACGTGGAGACGGTCATCGTCGGCAAGCGCGAGGCGGTCGAGCTCATCATCATGTCGCTCATCGCGAGCGGCCACGCCCTGCTCGAGGACATGCCGGGCACGGGCAAGACGTCGCTCGTCTCGGCGCTGTCGAAATCGGTCGACTGCAAGTTCTCCCGCATGCAGTTCACTCCCGACGTCATGCCCTCCGACGTCACCGGGTTTTCCATCTACAACCAAAAGACCGGCGACTTCGAGTTCCGCGCCGGCGGCATCATGAGCAACCTCGTGCTCATCGACGAGATCAACCGTGCATCGGCCAAGACCCAGTCGGCCCTGCTCGAGGCCATGGAAGAGCGCGCCGTCACGGTCGATTCGGTGACGTATCGCATGGAAGAGCCCTTCATGGTGCTCGCCACGCAGAACCCCATCGAGCAGTACGGCACCTATCCTCTGCCCGAAGCGCAGCTCGACCGCTTCATCATCAAGCTGTCGATGGGCTATCCCACGCTCGACCAGGAGGTGCAGGTCGTCCACAACGTGAAGAAGGCGAAGGCGTCGATCGGCTCTGTCGTCACCTCGCAGGACATCCTCGATTTGCGCGCAGCCGCCGAGGAAGTCATCGTGTCCGACCCGATCGCGCGCTATGCGGTGCAGCTCGTCACGGCCACGCGCACGATGAAGGAATGCCGCTTCGGCTCGTCGCCGCGCGGCTCGCTCGCGCTCGTGGCGCTCGCCCGCGCCAACGCCCTCATGCGCGGGCGCATCTACGTCATGCCCGACGACATCAAGTACCTCGCGCCCTACGTGCTCGCGCACCGCGTCGACCTCACGCACGAGGCGAAGGTGAACGGCCGCACGAACGAGGCCGTCATCCAGACCATCCTCGATTCGGTCGCCGTGCCCGAACTCGCCGACGCCGACATCATCGCCGGGAAATAGCGCATGCCCCGCATCGCCGCCATAGACCGCCTCGCCGACCGCCGCGCTGCCCGCAAGAAGGGCCGCGAGCGTGCCCGCAGCCTGCGCCGCTACGAACACGCCGGCTGCGGCCGCACGGTCGCCAAGGTCGTCGCCTGCATCGTCATGCTCGCCGCGTTCGCGTCGCTCGGCTTCCTTGTCGGCAACGACCAGTACCAGGCCACGCTCATCGGCTGGGTGCCGTTCATCATGTTGCTTTGCGGCATCGGGTTCGGCGCCATCTACATCGCTGTCCTGCGCCGCGGCATTACCTTCGAAGAGCTCATGGACGTGCCCGAGTGCTCGCGCGATTCCGACGCCACCTTCACGATGCGCTTCAAGAACCGCACGCCCCTGCTCGCCACGCGCATGGTCACCACGTTCTTCATCTGCGACATGTTCGGAAACGTCGCCTCCGAGAACTCCACGAGCTTAAGCCTCGCGCCCTTCGAGGAATACGAGCTGCCGCTCACGACGCGCTTCGAGCATATCGGCACGTTCACGGCTGGCCTGAAGGAGATCACCGTGTCGGATTTCCTCGGCCTGTTCACCCATACGATACGAAACCAGGCCAACCAGGTCGTGCGCGTCATCCCGAAGGTGGTCGAGCTCGACGGCATCGAGTTCTCCAACGAGGCGATGGACGAGGCCTCGAAAGCCGCCCGCTCGGTGCTCGCCGACTCGATGGACTACGCCTACGTGCGCGAATACGAGCTCGGCGACCCGCTGAAGACGATCCACTGGAAGCTCTCGGCGCGCTCGAACGAGTACATGACGCGCCTGTACGAGGTCTACACCAACCCGTCGGTCGTCTTCATCATGGACTTCTACGCCGACTGGAACGAGGCCGACGACCTCATGTGCATGTTCGACGCCATCGTGGAATCCACGTTCTCGTTCTCGCGCTATGCGGGCAGGCAGGGTCTCGACTCGGAGGTGCATTTCATCGACCGGCACGGCGCCTTGCGCAAGCTCACGCAGGCCGACGTTGGGAAGGTGACCGAAATCATCGGCGACTTGCCCGTCATGACGAACGACCCCGACAAGGCCAGCATCGCCATCGACGTGCTGAAGAAGCAGATTGCCGACCCGCGCGGGTTCAACAACGTGTTCGTGATCAGCGCCAACGTGAGCCACGAGATGGTCTCTACCATCGCACAGGCCAAGGTGCGCCGGCGCACGCCCACGATGATCGCCGCCATTCCGCCGAGCCTGGTGGGGCGCGACCGCGACAAGCACTGCCGCAACCTCGGGCTTCTCGAAAGCAGCGACATTTCGTTTCAGGTGATTTCGCATTGCAGCGAGTTGTCTTACAAGGCAGGTGATCAAGAGTATGAGCTCATCTAGCGCCGAATCCGCGCGTGCTGCCGAAGCGCCTGCACAGGAGGCGTCACGTGCCCGGCGCCTCATGCTGTTTCTGCGCGCGAGCGCGTTCGATTACCTGCTCGTGCTCGTCGTGTCGAGCGCGCTCGTCTTCACGGTGTCGTACGGCTTCAACAGCGCGCCTGACCTGCGCGGCAACGTCGGCTTCATCGCGGGCGCATGCGCGGTGCTGCTCGTGCCCCTTTACGCGGGCGGCTGGTCGAAGCGCGCCGTGCTCATATCGGCGGTCGCCTACGTGGTGCTTGGCGTAGCGGTGGTGGCGTTCGTGTCGTCGCTGTCGCCGACCCCCGCCGACCTGTTCGCCGACGGCCAGGTGAACGACGTCGAGAACAACTTCGCCGTGTTCGGCATGGTGCTCGTCGTCATACCGCCCATCGTGTACTTGCTCTCGCGGCGCACGTGGGGCGTGGCTGCGCTGTTCTTCGGCGGCGTGCTCGCGTGCGGCGCCATCCAGTTCCTCTACCGCGATTGGATTAGCTCGCAGCCTGGCACGGTGGCGGCCCTCGTCGCATACGCCGGCACGGGAGCGTTGTTCATGGTGCAGGGTTACCGCGAGGGCGTGATGAAGTCGCGCATCGTGAAGCGCACGTCGTTTTTCGGCGCGTTCGCGTTCGGCGTCGTCGGTGCGCTTGTCTGCATCGGCGTGGGCGTTTCGGTGTTCTTCGGCGTCGTGAGCGGCCTGGGGCTCACGACGGTCGACGCCAAGCCCTTCGAAGACTACTACTCGCGCCCGGTCGTCGAGTACGACGGAACGTACAAGCAACAGCAGGTGTACGACCCCAACCTGGGCACGAGCAACCTCAGCGACGAGGTCGACACCACCAACGACGACGAGGCGGGCGCCAATAGCGACCAGCAGACTGAAAGCGGCGGCGGTTTCACGTTCGTGAGCGCAGTCATCGACACGCTGAACCTCGACGACTGGTCCGAGACGTTCGACTCGGTGCGCTACAGCCTGCCGCCCTCGCTCATCGCGCTGCTGTGGACGCTGCCGTTCCTCGTCATAGCGCTCATCGTGTACCTGCGCTATCGACGCCGCGCGCAACGCCTGAAGAAGATAGAGGCCTATCCGCTGCCCGAGCGCATCATGCTGCTGTACAACTACTTCATGCGCGGCTTCAAGCGCATGAAGGTCGAGAAGCCCGCCGCCGCGACGCCGCTCGAGTTCGCGCTCTCGTCGTCGGGCGAGCTCGCCGGCTTCGCGCGCAACCGTTCGAACGCCGACCTGCTCGGGATCACGCTTATCTACCAGCGCGCCGCATACGGCGCCGGCAACGTGAGCGAGGAAGACTATGCCTACGTGCGCGACTACTACCAGGCCTTCTTCAAGAACGCCCACGCCCGCATGGGCCACCCCCGATGGGTCTTCCACGGCTACTGGCGCATTTAGGGGAAGTGTCACGCCGCGCATGCGAATGGAGTATATATAGATGGAAATATTTACATAAAGGAATATAGGCAATTCAGGATAGAATATGGAAATCGATGCTTTCAAGAAGGGTGGAGTGCACGAGTAAAGCGGCTACACAACGTAATGCGCGCTCCAGGCGCAGTCTTCTCGCGGTGATTGTCGCCGTGCTCTGCGTGCTTGCCCTCGTCGCCTTGCCGAGCTGCAAGTATTCCGACGTGTTAACCCAGCACACCGAAGACCCCGAATTGGGCGCGGTCGACGAGAACGCCGAGCCGAACTACGAGAGCAACCCGAATTCCGATCTCGTCCTCGACATGATGGAGCTCTCGATCGACGAGTCGGATGACGTCGACACGCAGGTCGCCATGTTGCCGCACTACGATCCGAACGCTCCCGACAACGGCCCGACCAAGCAGCGCATCAAGAGCAACCAGACGCCGCACGACGAGGAAGCCTCCGAAGGCGAGGAAGAGGGCGAACCCGACCGCACGGGCACTGGCGAAGGCGCGCAAGGCGGCGAGACGGGCGCCACGACCGGCGAAGGCGAGGGCCAAGACGAAGGCTCCGGCGAAGAGCAGACGTCCGACGAGGCGGAAGACCCCAGCGACGCGTCCGATACCGGCGGCGGTGGCGGAACGACGGTGGAGGTCGGCGACGGAACCGACGCCGAGACGGCGAAGGGCACGGTCGCGGCGGTGGGGGAGTACGCCACCATCGCGCAGATGCTCGGCGGCGCGGGCGCGCTCGCGGGGTGCGACGAGTCGTGGCTGGCCGCGCGCGATGCCGACGGCTGCTTCGAA
Source organism: Eggerthellaceae bacterium (assembly GCA_017460365.1). Classification (GTDB taxonomy): domain Bacteria; phylum Actinomycetota; class Coriobacteriia; order Coriobacteriales; family Eggerthellaceae; genus UBA9715. Next base: position 1,645 of record JAFUBE010000686.1, on the reverse strand, counting down.
GGCGAGCTCGACCGCGTTCAGGTCGCGTTCGCAGGCGACGGCACGGAGGAAAGCTGCTGCGACGTCGACGCGCTCATCAACACGATCCAGCCGTCGGTGGTGCTGTGGGACGGCACGAGCCCGAACCTTTCCGAAAGCGACCGCAGCGCGCTCGAGGCTGCGGGCATCACCGTGCAGAATGTTCCCACGATCGGCAAGCAGAGCACGGAGGACTACGCGGTCACGCAGTCGGTGCAAGCCGTGGCTTCGGTGCTGTCGGGCGCGTCGGGGCTCGAATACGACCCGATCGGCGTGGCGACGCAGTACGTGAGCTTCCACGACCAGGTGCTGCAAGCGGCCTACGATGCCAACGGCGGCTACTCGTATAAGGTCTCCGATGGTTCCTATGCCTATGTGTACCAGGATACCCCGCTGTCGGGTTTGTCGAATTCGGTCACCACGCGCATCGCCACGGCGTATATCGACGACCTTATGAAGCCGAGCGTGTCGTCGGCGAAAGTCTCCCAGAACGCGGCGGTGTCCGACGGCATGATCGAACTGGCGCACAACGGCCAGACGCTCGACGTATCCGACGGCGTGGGGCTTTCCTCGTCGGGGAACCCGGGCGGTTACCTGCTCATCGACTACTACCTGCAGCTCGCGGGCGTCGTGAACAACGCATACGACACGCCGAAGCCCGAGCCGCAGGGCAGGCCCTACATCCTCATGCCGGGAACGACGACGGCGTTCGGCACCTCGACGACGTATGCGTCGCGCTCGACCGGCTCGGCGTTCTTCTACAACGCGGGCGACGGCACCGTGCGCGCGAACTGGCACGCGCTCGGCGACGCCGACTTCCCTGCGGTCATCACGGCTACCGACGAGATCGCCCAGGCGATCGCGAGCTCGGCTTCGAAAGCCGACGGCCTGTATCGCATGGACGGCTCGTACCGCATCATGGTCGTGCCCACAGGCGTTGCCGGTTCCTGGGCGGCGGGCCACATCGACAGCTACCTCATGTCGCTTTGGGCCTACGGCATCCGCGACGCGAGCCAGCTCGCCACGGCTTCCGAATACGTCGAGGCGTTCTATCGGGATTACCTGCGCTGCCCGAATTGGCAGGACGCAGTTTCCAACTGGGACACGTCGTACACCGCGAAAAGCGGTTAGCCTTTCGCGGCGTGCGGTCGGCAAGGCTGAGTGGAAAGGAGGATGCGCCTGTCCTAATTCACGGGAGCGATCAACGCGCCTCGTCGGGAGATTCGAGTGTTGGAATGCCTGCGGGACGCGCGTTCGCGATAAGGGGAAACTTACAGGAAGGAACCACATGACATTCAAAGACACGATGCGCGAGGGCGGCTCGAAAGTCCTGCGCACGGCTCTGGCGGGCGGGCTCGCAGTCGGCCTGATGCCGATGCCCGCGTTCGCGAGCGACTTGCAGGCGGCGACCTTGACGACGCAAGAGGCGATGGATACCACGACCGGCGTCATCGCCGCGGCCTATGCGGCCGCCAATCCGGCACCTGAGATCCTGGGCCTGAACAATCCGAACCAGCGCAGCGATCAGGAGGCCGAGAATACGTACAACTTCTTCGACGATCCGGATATCAATACGAATCCCGATCCGTATCTGTATAACAACAAGAACAGTTTCACGCCCGGTGTC
>JAFUBE010000685.1 GCA_017460365.1 Eggerthellaceae bacterium | reverse complement strand
CTCGGCGACAAGGTCGTCGGTATCCTCGGCGTCGGCGGTGTCGGCGTCCTCGGCATCGGCGGTGTCGGCGTCCTCGGCAGGGGCTTCTGCAGCAGCGGTTTCCTCGGGCTGGACCTCGGGGTCTTCCTCGGGGGCGACGTCGTTCGCGTCGTTCGAGTCGTCTATCGGAATCTTTGCCATGGTCGTTTCGCTTTCTTGTCGTTCGTTCAGTTGTTGAGCGTAATCGCCGTGCGGACGCAGTTCAGGACTCGAGCTGTGCGCCGCTTCCTGCCCCACTTACTGCCAGACCCAAAGTGGGGGATTTCCTCGGGGAAGCGCTTCCACCGAAGCGCCTCCCCTGGAAATTACCCCACTTTGGGTCTGGCAGTAAGTGGGGTACCCCGCCGGAATGAGCCGCCTCGGGCCTGGCGGGAAGCGGGCGTCGTTCAGGTTAGGCGACTTTCACCAGGGAATGGAGTTCGCGGTCGGTGACTTCGGCGAGGATGTCGCGCGGATGGAAGGACTCGAGTTCCATCAGGCAGCCGATGCCGACGAGCTCGGCGCCGAGCGACTCGATCAGCTTGATCTGCGCGACCATGGTGCCGCCGGTCGCGATGAGGTCGTCGACGACCAGCACCTTGTCACCTGGCACGAGCGCGTCGAGGTGCACCTGCAGCGTGGCGGTGCCGTATTCGAGATCGTATTCCTGCTCGGCCGTCTCGCGCGGCAGCTTTCCCGGCTTGCGCGCGGGCACGAACCCGGCGTTCAGCTCGCGTGCGACCGGCGCGCCCACCATGAACCCGCGGGCCTCGGCGCCCACGACCTTCGTCACGCCGGCGTTGCGAAACGGCTCGGCCAGATCGCGCACGACCGCCGCAAACCCGTCCGCATCGGCCAAAAGCGGCGTGATGTCCCTGAACACGACGCCCGGTTTCGGGTAATCGGGAACGCTCTTGATCAGATGCTCGTATTTGTAATCACCCATTTTCGCTCCTTACGCGACGAGGAAGAACTTCACGATGAAGAGAACGGCCAGAATATAGGTGAGAAGGTAACGCTTGCTGCTCTTGCCCGAGGTCAGGTTGATGACCGAGAACGTGATCAGCCCGATGCCGATGGCATGTCCGATCGAGCCAGAAATCGGCATGGCGATGAGCATGAGGGCGACAGGCGCCGCCTGGTCGATCTTGTCGAAGTTCACGTGCTTCAAGCCCGACAGCATGAGGATGCCCACGTAGATGAGCGCCGACGAGGTAGCCGCTGCCGGAATGATCGCCGCGACCGGCGCGATGAACATGCACAGCAAGAACATGATGCCGCACGTGAGCGCGGTGAGGCCCGTGCGGCCACCCGCTTCGACGCCCGACGCGGATTCGACGAACGTGGTGACCGTCGACGTGCCCGTGCACGATCCCACTACCGTGCCCACGGCGTCTGCCATGAGCGCTTGCTTCATCTGCGGCATCCTCCCGTTTTCGTCGAGCATGCCGGCGCGCGAAGCCGTGCTCACGAGCGTGCCGATGGTGTCGAACATGTCGATCATGCAGAACGTGATGATCAGCGTGATCACCGTGAACCAGCCGAGCTCGAGGAAACCGGAGAAGTTGAACTTGAGGAACGTGAGGTCGACCATGTCGCCGAACGCCGGCAGCCACGACGCGCCCGCGAGGCTCGCGAACGGGTCGGTGCCGAGGAAGATCGCCTCGCCGGCCCAGTAGAGGACCGACGCGGCGAGCATGCCCAGAATGACCGCGCCGCGGACGCCCTTGTGAGCCAGGAAGATGATGACGAACAGGCCGACGAACATCGTGACGACCGTGAGCACCATGGCCGGATACGCGTCGGTCATCGTGTTGGCCGCGCTCGTGGCCGTGAGCGAACCGAAGAAGTCGCGCATCACGTAGAACGGGTTCATGCTGGTGTCGAACACCTGCGCGTTGCTACCGACGCCGATGTTCAACAGCATGAGCCCGATGGCAGGCGAAATGCCCATGCGCACGCCGAGCGGAATAGCCTCGATGATTTTCTCGCGTATGTTGAACAGCGTTAATATGATGAACACGATGCCCTCGGCGAGCACGATGATGAGCGCCGCCTGGAACGAGGCAACATACGTCGCCCCCGTGAGCGTGGCAATCTGGACGACCACCACCGCGAAGAACGAGTTGAGCCCCATGCCCGGCGCCAAACAGAACGGCTTGTTGGCCAGAAACGCCATGCAGATCATGGCGATGCCCGACGCGAGGCACGTGGCGAGGAAGACCGCGTTCCACAGTTGGTCGCCGCCCGCCCGCCAATCGGTCAGGATGTTCGGGTTCAAGGCGATGATGTAGGCCATCGTCATGAACGTCGTGAGACCGGCGACGATCTCGGTGCGCACCGAGGTGCCGTTCTCCTTGAGCTTGAAGATCTTGTCCACTGCGTTCCCTCCCGAGCGCAAGAATGGGGAGACTCCCCTTCTCCCAGTGGAAGGTCGGGGAGACTCCCCGACCTTCCACTTGACTTACGCTTGCTGCTGCGACGCCTTCCAAGCCGCGATTTCCGCCTTCTGAGCAGCGATTTCAGCAGCGTTTGTGGCGAACTCGCCCCAGTCCTGGTCGTTCGGACGCGGCATGAGGCCGCCTCCGAGGATGTGCACGTGAAGGTGCTTCACCGACTGGCTGGCGTCCTCGCCCGTGTTCACCATGAGGCGATACCCGTTGTCGAGGCCTTTCAGCCCGGCCACGTGCGCCACGCGATCGAACAGCTTGCCGAGCGTGGCCGGCGGCACGTTGTCGGAAAGGTCGCTGTAGTGGTCCTTCGGGATGACAAGTGTGTGCACGGGCATGAGCGGCTCGAGGTCGTCGAACGCGATCACGTCGTCGTCTTCGTACACCTTGTTGGTAGGGATTTCGCCCCGCGCGATCTTGCAGAAAATGCAATCGTCCTTTTGCATGCGCCCTCCTTATGGCTTGCTTCCGGATAGCGACATTGTACGACACGCAGACACAGGGAGATGCGTCTTTATTATCAACGCGTGACGCTTCCCGTCAGACACGAAGTGTCCTTTTTCGAGGGAGGCATGCGGCACAGCGAGCGCCACCCGAAAAATGACACTTCTTGTCTGACGGGAAGCGTCACGCAGAGTTCGGGATGGGGGGTAAAGACGCGTTCACCTAACCGGAATACGCGAGCAATTCGCACGGACCCGTTACCGAGTAGAGGGCGCCCGAGACGTCGCTCGGCCACATAAGCTCGGTCGGGTACGACGCCACGGTGATGTGCTGGCCATCGAGCTGCTTCCAGAACTGCTTCTCCTCTTTCGTCGACATGCTGATCGAAATGGTTTCCACTCTGCCAGACAACGGCTTGCCGCTGGGATCGCCTGCATGCACTGCTTCGCAAAGCGACGTTTCGTCGTCGACTTCGAGCAAGGCTATAGCGGTGGTGTCTTTCTCGAAGCCCGACACCTTCGGCGTGACCGACTCTGCGCGCTTGGCGAACGTTGTCATCTTCAATTCACCGGAGAGCACCTCTTTGCCAGCGGCGATCGCGACCTGTTGCGCGTCATCGGAGAGGCGGCCGTCGGGAGTCTGCACGGGACGCACGTTGCCAAGCCCCGACGCCGACGAGGGCTGCGAGGTAATCGACCCGGAACTCGAGGAGTTGCTTTTCGAGCTCGAGGAACTTGCGGAACTCGACGACTTCGAGGATTTGGAACTTGACGAGCTCGACGAACCCGAACTCATGCTTGTGGCAGACGCGCTGCTCGAGGCGCTATACGAACTCGTGCTGCGCGGCGCCGATCGGCCGCTTTGCCCTTGGAGCACGAAGAAGAGTATCAAGATGAGGGCGACAACGCCGACAATGATCGCAATGACAACCGGCATTGGAACCGACGATTTCTTCTTGGAAGTTTCCCCGTCGTTCCCCGGTTCGGTTCTGTCGCGCTTTGGCGGCTCGGGCGGGCGGGTGCTTTCGTTCGAAAGCTTGGCGTTTGGATCGGCAGGCGCACCGCAAACCGAGCAGAAATTGTCATCGTCGCGCAATTGACGACCGCAATTCGGGCAATACATCGTTACCCCTTTCGCCGACATTCAACCGACCCTTATCATAACCCGAACAAAACGCCTAACACGACCTCGTTCGCATACAATGGAAGCGATGATACGAAAGCTGACGACATGCTTACTGACAGCGCTCCTTGGAGCCGCCTGCCTAGCGCCTATCGGCTGTAGCGGCAACCGAACCGTCATGGAGTCTGCTGAAGGCCGTTTCGTCAGCACGGTCATCGCGATGGCCATCGAGCGGGGGCGCTCGATCGAGCCGATCGACATAGACACCGTGCAGCAACCTTCGCATTACGCGTTTTCGACGCTCGATGTTTCCGACCAGGAGCGCTATCTCATCCTGCTCGATGCGCTTTCGAGCCGTGGGGTGCGGGATTACCCCGATAACGACATGGACCGATTATCGCGCATACGCGAATGCGTGATGGCCGATCATCCCGAATTGTTTGCAGTTCAGTCGGTGCGCACTGAGACAACGTCGTATGGGCCTGCGGGGCAAATCGCGAGCGTAACGGTGCAGGCTGAATACACGCGCACAGCCGAAGAGGCCGAAGCAGTGCTGGAAATTGCGCGGCAAGCGGCGAGGGATTGCTACGCTGGGTTCGCTGCCGGATCAGACGACTACGCGAAGGCCAAGCGGGCCTACGATTACCTGGCTGAGCGGGTGGAATACGGCCGGGAAAGCAGCGAGGCGCCTTCATCCGACCAGACAATCGAGGGGGCGTTGGTGAACGGGCGCGCCGTATGCGGAGGGTACGCCAATTCGTTCGCCTACCTGCTTCAAAGCGCAGGCGTGGAATGCGCTGTCGTGTCAGGCCATGCCGATGGAAGCAACCATGCATGGTGCTTGGCGCGGCTCGACGGCGATTACTATTACGTTGATCCGACCTGGGGCGACCCAGTTGACGGCCCCATGATCCACGACTACCTGGCGATAACCACAGCCGACGTGGAACGGGAGCACTTTGCGACGTGCGCGTTTTCGCTGCCTCTGTGCACTGCTGTTGCCGACAACTATTTCGTGCGGGAGAACCTGCTGTTCGACTGGCCGGATGAGGCGCGACTCGCCGAGACGATTGCCAGCGGTGCAAGCCAGGTGCGCTGCGCCGATTGGAACACGTACGTGCTGCTTTCCGATTACATCTCAAGCGGGCGTTTGGCCCGTCAGCTCGGAATCGCCCAGTACCATTACTCGCATTCCGACGAAATGCTTACCTTGGCGGTGTACCCTACTTAGCTGCCGTGCGCGCTTTGCGGCGGGCGTCGAGGCTGCGATTGCGAGCGTAAACGGCCCAGTTCGCCAAAAGCGCGGCCAGGTTGATGAAATACACGGCGAGCACCCAGTTCACCGTTCCGCCCACGAATTTCGCCGCAATGCCGGCAACGTACCCGAGCGTGATGAGCCCGAGGAACATCCACGACGTGCCGACCGCCGTTCGCGACTTCCACGCTTTCATCGCGTTGATCGGCCAGGACAAGCCGAAACACACCAACATTATCGCCTCGAGAACTGCTGCCACTTTGTTGCGCCTCCATACCGAACGCTCGTTTTACCGTGCTTCGGTATAGCCCTCCAGCGCCAGCAAGTAAACGGCGCTCGGGCTTTTCCACACAAGCTTTATCCTGCGTATGGGAGGACTGAAACGATTGCGGCAGCAATGGCCCACCCCACCAGCATGTCGTCCTGCAACACATCTCGAAGAGGCCATTCCAGCTGGTTACAGTTCACACCCCCGTTAACCGACGCTCACCTTCAGAAGTGCACGCGCGCCCAAGCCGCCTGGCGCCTTCGGCGGGATGGTTTCCGTCGCGCGCGT
>JAFUBE010000684.1 GCA_017460365.1 Eggerthellaceae bacterium | reverse complement strand
TGGGCCGACGGGCAGGGAGGGCTCGGGGCGGGCTACCAGCTCGCCCACTCGCTCTACGCCCTCGCCACCGGCGGGTTGTTCGGCGTGGGCATCGGCAGCTCCAGCGAGAAGCTCGGGTCGCTGCCCGAGGCCGACACCGACTTCGTGTTCGCCGTCATCGGCGAGGAGTGCGGGCTTTTGGGCGCGGCGGGCGTGATCGCGCTGTTCCTGGCGCTGCTCTGGGCGGGCATGCGCATATCGGACCGCGCGCGGAGCCCCTTCGCCGCGACGGTCGCGGGCGCGCTCACGGTGGCGCTCGTGTTCCAGGCGTTCCTGAACATCGCGAGCGTGATCGGCGCCTTCCCCATGACGGGCAAGCCCCTGCCCTTCGTGTCCTACGGCGGCTCGTCGCTCGTCTCGGTGGGAATCATAGCGTCAGCTGCGCGTGCCGGGGCTGGGGGAGTTCGATGAACCAAAAGCATGCGGGAAGAGCGCCGCCGCTCTCGTAGAAGCGGGGTGAATTAGGTATAGCATCGCGCCATGATGGCGCGACTGAGAGAAAGGCATCGAAATGGAAGACAGCGACGTGAACGGTCAGAACCCCATGCGAAAGAGCCCCTTCCTCGTCCAGTGGAAGACGTCCGTCGGGGCCTTCGTCGTCGGCCTCATCTGCAATGCGGTCCTCGGAGGAGTCGTCGGGCGCCTCTCTTCCGCGCTATGGCTCGTAGCGATCATCTACGTGTTTGCAGTCGTATACTACGCGCTCGCGTACTACCCCTCTCTGTTCAAGGACGGTGCGCGGGCCCGTTCGAGCGCGGCCGTGTCGTTCGGCAACGCCTTCTTCGGCGGGCTCGTGTTCGGGGCCATCTGGAACAGCTGCCTGGCGAACGGCAAGATCGGGATTTCGCACTACGTCTTTGTGGGGCTTCTCGCGGCGATATTCATCTTCTCGTTTATCGCAGCATATTACGCGTAGGCGTAGAGCTTCCCGTATGGGGGCTGTTGCATGACTTACTTGATTATGCGACAACGCCTGGCCACGCTGGGCGGAGCTTGGGGTGGCGTCGGTTTGTTCTGCATAAGGCGCTTCTTGATTAGTTCCGTATCCTTGGCTTTTGCAGCTTTGTTCTCTTCTATCAATCACAATGAAACGCGGCGAAACCTGTTGCTGGGGGCAGATCGGGGCGGTCCGAAAAAATCGGTGCCGCGATCTGCCCCACTTTGGGTCTGGCAGTAAGTGGGGCAGTTGCTCGGACCATGGAAGGTGCCGATCGATGACCGCTGCTAGGTCTCGGCGGAGCACGTGCGCTTTAGATGCGCGGACCGAACTCCACAGCCGTCAACCTAGAAAAACCGATAATGTTAGAAAATACCGTATTTGTTATACTTTCATCTACTGTTAGAAATCAGTGGAGACCCATATGGCAGGTAACAACCCTTTCAATCCCTCGTTCGGTGGAAAACCCCAGTTCTTCTTCGGGCGAAAGCGGGAGCTCGACATTGTGTCGGAGGCGCTCGAGAACCCCAACAGCCCTTACCGCGCCCTGTTTTTCACCGGAAATAGGGGCTGCGGCAAGACGGCCCTGCTCGAGCGCCTCTCGGTGATGGCGTCGGAGGCGGGATGGCTTTGCGTGGACGTCCATTCGGCCAACGCGTCCGAGTCGATTGTGCGAAAGCTCGTCGGCGCAAGCTCCAAGACGACGGAGCGCGTGGCTGAGCCCGCCGTAGGTTTCGTCGGCGCGAGCGTGAAGGTCGGGTCGTTACGAACGTCGGCGACCACCACCTACGACGCGCTGGACCTTTCCGAGGCGCTGCTGCAGACGAGCGGATCGCTGAAGCAGCATGCCGGCGTGTTCATCACGGTCGACGAGGTGCAGAAGATTCCCGAGGCCGATATGGAAAACCTTTGCGCAGCTGTGCAAATGTCCATGCGGAAGGGCATGCCGGTGGCGCTCATGCTCGCGGGCCTGCCCGAGTCGAAGGAGGTCGTCTCGGCGTACAAGGGCTGCACGTTCATGAGGCGCGTTTCCGACGTGCGTCTCGACAGCCTGCTCGTGAGTGAGACCTACGACGCCTTTCGCCAGTTGATGGGACTCGCCTCGAACGTCGAGACCTGCGAAGCTGCAATCGACGAGCTGGCGCGCTACAGCCAGGGTTACCCGTACTTGATGCAGTTGATCGGCTTCCATACCCTGGAAGAGGCGCCCTCGGCAGTGCTGCACCAGGTATGCGAAATCGACCAGCATGCGGTTCGGTTTGCCGAAGCGGCGGCGTATGAGCAATTCTGTGCCAATGTCCTCGACCCCGTGATCGCGGACCTATCCGATGAGCAGCGCGTTTACCTCCGGGCCATGGCGAAGTCAATCGACGGCGACGGGCGGTCGCGCACCGGCGACGTCGCCAACGTCATGGGCAAGGAACAGCGCCAGTTGAGCGCCGTACGCGACCGCCTCATCAGGAAGCGGGTCATCGTGGCGGACGGCCGCGGGTACGTCCGCTACAACCTGCCGAGAATGCGCCAGTATTTCACCGACCCCGTGGAGTTCCCCGCATACGAGGACGACGACGTCTGGAAACACGAGTAGGCGCGCGCATCGTGTCGATGGATTCGTCGAAATGCCGTGCCAGGCTGGAACGCATGTCGGATCCGCGCTCCGACAGTGAGAACCGCATATACCGAAACGGGACAGCGAAAGGAACGGACATGACTCACAAAGGTGCGCCGCTGCCCGAGGAAGAAGCCAAGATTTCCACCGACCACTTCGGGCCGGATGCCCGTCACGCCGAGGACTACTGGCTCTATTACAGCAACATCAAGGATAACGCGGCAAAGCGCGCCGCCGCGTACTTGGCAACCCGGTGAGCGCAATACGCGCACGAACGCAAACGGAGGAATCGTGGAGCGCACCATCGTCGAATACCTGCTCGAGCAAACCGCGTCGTTCGAAGAGGTACCACTCGGAGATGTCGACAGCCTGGTATTGTCGACCATCGCGTACTTCAATTTCGAACACGGCGCGCTCGGCGACGCCGTTCCGACGCAGCGCGTCCCACTACCCATTGCCGTATGCGGCATCTCGCACAGTGACCTTTACGGCGATATATGGCTCGAGAGCATGGGCGGCGACGCCTTCCTCGCGGCCTTTCTCGCATCCCCTCGCTTCATGAGTCTCGAGGCGGCCTACTACGCGAACGAGGTGTCGAGCCATTTCGAGAAGCAGTTCGCCGCCATCACGTTCTATCTGCCCGGCGGCGAAGCCTACGTCGCCTTCCGCGGCACGGATAACTCGCTTGCCGGCTGGAAGGAGGACTTCAACCTCACCTTTATGAAGGAGGTTCCCAGCCAGGTGAGGGCCCGCACCTATTTAGAGGACATCGCGGGCACGGGGGCCGGGCGCCTGTACGTGGGCGGTCACAGCAAGGGAGGCAACTTGGCCGAATACGCGGTGCTCACCTGCCGCGAGCAGACCTTCAACCTGGTCGACCGCGTATTCAACCACGATGGCCCCGGGTTCGCGTTCATGCCCAACGATCGGATCGCCTTGCCCGAGTACGCGGAAAAGCTCAGCAAGACGGTGCCCGAGAGCAGCATTTTCGGCATGCTCATGGAAAATCGCGCAGAGTATCGCGTCGTGCGCGCGACAGGCATCTTGGTCTCGCAGCATGCGGCCACCCATTGGGTGGTGGAAGGCGGCGACTTCGTCACGCTCGCGAGCGTCAGCCCCGAAAGCGCCGTCATCGCGGGCACGCTCACCGAATGGGCCGCCTCTTACGACCCGGAGAAGCGCGCGATGTTCATAGACGCCGCCTACGACATCTTCGGCGCAGCGGGCGTGGACACGTGGAGCGAGTTCGCCGAAGCCCGTTCGGCGAACACCCTCGCCATAGCCGCCGCCGCAGCGAAGATTCCCGCCGACATGCGCTCCACCCTGCTCGCGATGCTGCGCGACATCGCCCCCATCCTGGGCAGCGAGGCATCCAAGCAAGTCCGCGAGCTTCTGCCCACGTCAACGCGCGAATAGGCGAGGGTTTCGATTATCCGCGCTAGGTTCGGCTAGGGCGGATACCTCCTGTAGGTTTACGTATTCGTAGTGTTCGCACGTATATTACCTGTAAGTAATATATCGCACAATTACACCTGGACGTAAAAGATTACGCTTACCCCAAATGTCAACGGCGGGGGCACGGGATTGTCGATTGAGGCCAGTGACGCGGCTATTCAGAATGCGAATTTTGAACCGGTTGGCAACCCGGCCGAGAACGTCCGTGGCAACCCCTATGATGGCAAAGATTAACGCCGATGACCTCGCGAAACTCTAGGCAGCCGAGAAGGCCCTCGCCGCCGCGAAGGGCGCACAGGAAGAAGCGGCTGCGAAGGTTGTGTAACGCCCCATCTGAACGCAAGAGACCATCATAATCGGTGCTTTCCAAGTGTAGTACAATATATAAGTTAAATGTGTTACGCTTGTGGGAGGAACGATGGCGAAAAGCGAAACCTTGCAGATGCGGCTCGACTCCGATGATATGCGTTGCCTGCGCGTCGCGTCAGCGCGATCGGGTATGACGCTTTCCGATTACGTGAGACGTGAGCTTGAGCCTTCGATCGTCTCGGCGAAGATAGCAGAAATCGCACGCGATTTCGATTACATAACGACCGTTACGTTATTCGGCAGCATGGCCCGAGGCGAGCAGACGGACGATTCGGATGTGGACGTGGCGATCGAGACGGATGCTCCGTACAAGTGGATGGGGGAGCGGGGCGTAGGGCGGTTTGTGGCGCGTGTCGAGGAGGCTGTGGGGCGAAGCGTCGACCTCGTGAAGACGAAATACTGCAGTGAAGACCTCGCCGAGGAAATCGAGCGTAGCGGGAGGACCGTCTATGCGAGATAAGCGCGAACGGGCTTTAGAACTGCTTCGCCAATCGCGCGATCGCCTCGTGTTGCTACGCGAGCATTTCGCGGTCATGCCGTTCGAATCGGCCGATGATTTGGCATGTGCGCAGAGGGACCCGCGTGACTACGAGCCGTATCGTGATTTCAGTTTCGTTGTTCATCAGCTCGACTTGTCTACCGAGGGAATTCGCCAAATACGCGAAATGGGGCAACACGACGTGCTCGATGTGCTGGAGGCGCATGTGGACGGCCATGTCAGCGACTTTATCGCGCTCCACAAGCACCTGTTCCATACCTATGACGGAATCGACGTCGATGAGCTATGGGGTACGGTGAACGAAGACGTTCCCATGATGGTAGAAGCCATAGACCAAGCCCTCTCAGACCTGAAGCAAGCCGCTGATGCGCCTGAATCAACGACGGAGGTGTGCCGGTTATAGCCCCGCTCGCTCGGACTCGAGGAGGTGAACGGCGTCGGAACTCGTGAGACAGGCGACAGGGGCGTGTTTCACGAGCTCCGCGTCGTTGCTTACGAAAATGTCGATGTTGGCGTGAAGTGCGGTCGCGACGAGCAGGTTGTTTTCGAAGTCGGCATGGGTCGATTTCAGCACGAACGCCTCGATGCTTTCGGCGCGGCCGGTGGACAGTACGATCACGTTGTCTACGAGCTGACGCACGCATGACCATGCGTCCTCGTTGTTGTCGCGTGACACTTCGTGTCTGACGGGAAGCGTCACGCGACAACAACGAGGACGCATTTCCTTGGCAATCAGCAGAACCACTTGTCCACGATGGTCGGCTCGGCGAAGCCCCAGTCCTCCCCGACGCCGCGTGCCGTGCGGATGAAATCGGCTTTCTGAAGCACGCGGGCAGACGCGACGTTCTCGATCATGGTCGAGGCCGTTATCGTCTCGATGTCGGTTTCGCCGTACAGGTAGCCCACCATGAGGCGCGCCGCTTCGGTCGCGAGGCCGCGCCCCCAGAAACGCTCGCGCAGGCGGTAGCCGATGCTGATCTTGTGCAGCCGGTCGCGCAGGCCGTAGAATTCGGCAAGGCCCGCCAGCTCGCCCGTTCTGTTCAAGCGGATTGCCAGTATGAGCGATTCCCTGCTCGCGAAGAGGTCGCCATAGAGCAGCCGGATCGTTTCGTGGATGTCGCTGCGCTGCTTCTCGAACAGATACGCCGGTTCGTACCGTTGCACGAGCGGGTTGCCTATGAGATCGAGCAGGTCTCTCGCGTCCCCGTCGACGACGCGGTCGAGCGTGATGCGCGTTCCCCTGATGCTCGGCACTTCGCTGAAGAGCTTCTTCTTGGCGATGCCGGGGGCGGCGTCGCTCGCGCCCGTTGGCGCCGTGCACCCGTGGTCGCCTACGCGTTCGGATTTCTTCCGGTCTTCGTACAGCGCGTATCTACGCCGGCGGTCTTGAAGTTGCGTGTCAGTTAGGCTCAAAGTCTGCTCCCTGTTCGCGCCTCGCCGCCGATCGCAAGCGAGGTCAGCGAGTATTCTACGCGCGAGGTGCCTCGGCGCACAATCCGCGAAATACCCCACTTTGGGTCTGACAGTAAGTGGGGTAGTGCCACGGGAAGCGGGGCGACGAGCGGGCGTTCCGTGTTGAGATTTCGCCGCCGTTTACTGTAAACTTCGGTTAACGACGGGGCGACGGCAAGGGGGCGCGGAGTGAGGCGAATCGCAGCAGCGTTGATGTCGCTGGCTGTTGCTCTTGCGCTTTCTGTTCCCGTTTCCGGGTTCGGTGCTGTCGGCGGAGCCTTCCTGAACCATGTCGTCGTCGCTACGAACAAAGCGGCGGCCGTCCGAGCACATTCGTCGCTCATCCAGTCGGCCGAGCCGGAAAGCCGAACATACGCAAGCAATGCGACGGGCGCTCTGCGGGCGCAAGGCCGTACCGAAGATTCGGTGCGGGCGCTCACCGACGCCGCCCGCACCGCGACGAGCACGCGAACCTTCGGCGAGCTCGTCGGCGCAACATCTGTGCCCGATACGGTGCACGTCGCCCAGTTCGGCGCCTACGGCGATGGCGTGCACGACGACCGCGCAGCCCTTCAGGCCGCATTCGACTCGGGCGCGAAGACGATTCTGTTCGAGCGAGGTGCAACCTACAAGGTGAACGCCTCGCTAAAGATTTCCCATGGCAACATCACCGTTCTCGGCGATGCGGCCACGATTCAAACCGACGCCGAATACAATGACAGCGACGAGCGATTGTTGTCGATTGGAGGGAATGTTCCGCAGCGGGACGAGCGCGCTGCGGTCGCCGACGATTGGGAACATCATCCAGAGTACCTCATAGCGGATGTGGGCGTGTTCCAGTTGAACATGAAGGCATGCGCCTACGACCCGACTCATGCCGTTGCTGGGAAAGCAGCCTACAACATGCAGCTCATGCTTCAGATGGCCAGCAATGTAGACATCTTCGGCTGCGCGTTTACCATCGAGCGCCCGGAAAACGGGCTTGCAGTCGACGGCTGCACGTCGCTCGACGCCTACACCGGTTGGCATGACGTGACCGTCGAGAACTGCGTCGTACGAAACTTCTGCGATAAAGAAGGTGGGGGCGGCATTTGGATTCGCGACCACTTCAACATGGGCGCCTCGAACATGGTCTGCGCACGCAACGATTTCGAAAAAGTGTGCCATGACGAGATACTGGCGGTCTTCAACAGCAACGTGAATGAAAACGCCCAGACTGCGCGCCCCGTCGCCGACGTGCTCATCGCCGAGAACAAATTCGTCCTTGGCGAGGCGACCGCATCGCCGAGCGTCATGGCGTTCACGGTGAAATGTGCGCGCGACGTGCTTATCGAGAACAACGACATGAACGTGAAGACGACCGGCGGCCTGGTGTGGGCAGATCATTCGGCCGGCGTCGTGGTACGCGACAACGACGTCACCCAGGTTCGTAGCCACGTGAGCGGCGCCACCAACTTCCTCATGTTCCGTGATACGGTCGATCTGGTCGAGGGCAACCGCATGAAGCTTTCGGCGCTCGACGAAGGCCCCGCAGTAAACGACGTGTACGTGTTCGCGACGGGCGGCGCTGTGCGTGGCAATATGGTCGTCTCCGACATGCCGCTCAGTTACGTGGCAAGCGGGTCGCCAACGGTCGAAGGCAACGATGTGCGCCTGAATGCACGAGTGCACGTCGTTTTCAACGGCAATCAGAATGTTTCGGCTAACAAGATCGAATTGAACGAGCACGCAGACACCTACTTCCAGTATTTCCGAACCAAATTCACCAACGATGCTGCTATTTCCGGCAACGTGTTCGACAACAAAGTCGCAGGCGACACGCACACCGTTCTCATGTTGAACGACGCGACGATGAACGGGCATGTTGTGCGCTTTATGGAGAACAAGCTGGTGAATAGCGATCTTGGGAAGGGAGCCCGCCTTCTCTTCTTGAAGCTGCTCGACGAAAGTGCACAGGAAAACTGCGTCGTGTTCTCGGGCAACGATATTCTCGACTTGAAAGCGTACGGCGTGTATTGCCCCGATTCGCGCCATACGTACCAGCTCCAGGCCGACGATGGCAACGATTCCAACCTCGCTCGCGTAAAGAACGCAGTCGCCAGTGCGAAAGCCTATCTTACGGAGCGCGGGATGGGCGCCCCGGCGTTCGCGGACGCGGTTTCGCATGTGCAGGGCGACATCCGGTGCTATTCGGTCGCAGATGGCCGTTACTACCTGACATGCGGCGATGGCTGCTATTCCTACGATACGTCGAGCGGAGCTGTGACGGCCGTGACGGCTGGCGACCGGCTGCCGGCCTACAGCACGCTCGCCGCTGCCGAGAGCGCTGCGGGCTCGCTGGGAAACGCTTTCGTCACGAGCGGGCTAGCCAGCGAAGGCGACGGTGGGCACGGCTACTACGCGCGGGTCGACTCGCTTGCCGCCGGACAGCCCGGCGTCGTTGTCGGGGGCATTTCCTACGCGCTCAGCTCGGCGGAATCGGCCGTGAACGTGTATCAGCTCGGCTACGTCGCCGAGGCCGCTTCCAGCGTGAACGCCGCCATCGACGCCTTCCACGGAAGTGGCTTCCACACGCTCGTGTTCCCGTCAGGCGCCTACCGGCTGACAGCCGACGTGTACTCGCGCTACGACAACCGCTCCTATTACGGCTTCGACGCTACGCTGTTCACCGACAGCGCGGTCGAGCTCGGCGCCAGGAACGCCGCCCACAAGTCGATTTGGGTCGTGCGCGGCGATATCGAATGGGGCAAGGGCGCCGAAACGTACGAAGCCACCAACGACGACGGCACGAAGAGCACCAAGAAGAAAGACGTCTTCCACACCGTGCGCAACGTCGAGCTCAACGGCATCAAGCTCGAGCGCCGATCTGGCACGACGGGTTACAACCGCGCCATCTCCGTGCGCAGCGCGCGCGGGGTCACGTTCAGGAACTGCGTGATCGACGGCGGGGAATACGTGTCGGGTGCCGCCACCTCCACGAACGGCGCAATCGTCGATTTCTACGGCGATTACGCCGATGTTTCCGTTATCAATTGCTCGATTGAAGGCGAGGCCGGCATCGACATCCGCGACTTGTGCAACCACGTGAACAACATACCCGAAAGCATGCAGGTCGATGCGGACTACCCCACGGGCGCGCGCAATATCGTCGTGCGCGACAGCAGCATAACCACGCACAACTTCGACGAGGGGCTGCCCATCTTCGCGGGAAACGAGCAGGGGCTGACCAACAGCGCTGGCGAAGAATACGCCATCCTGAAGAACTGCCTCGTGGAGCACGTGCGGGTCGAGAACAACCGCTACACCATGCTGAAACCTGCGACCGAAAAGCAGCGCGTCGTATCGATCACCTGCGGATACCAGGATTCGCCCGTGCGCAACGCGCGCATCGAGAACAACGTGTTCGACGTGTACGCCAACAACTACGTCATCCTGTTCGGCTGGGCCGAGGATTGCCGGTTCGCGAACAACGACGTGACGTTCCGCACCACGAAAGCCGAAGCCAAGATCGTGCCGGTCATTCGGTCGACCCACAGCCGCACCGGCCCCACCAAGAACGTGGTTGTCGAGGACAACACGATGCGCTTTCCCGATGAAGACGCCACCGTCGTGCGCATGGTGGACAACGCCTTTGGCGCGGAAGCGGTCACGTTCACGCGCAACGACATGACGGTCGCGGGCTCGGTCGAGCGCGTGTTCGACAGCACGGCGACCTCGACTGACAACACGTTCCACCTGAACAAGGTGAAGCGCCTGTACGACCGCGTGGGCGAGGTGGCGCGCAACGTGTACGACATCAATACGCTGACCGGCCTCTACGAGTCGTACGGCACCGACGCGCAGGCCGACATGAACATCCACGACGAGGAAGCGCACATCGGCGAGGTCACGAGTAACCTGCTTTCCTTCAACGGCACGCCGAGCTATAACGGTCACTCGCTCACGTTCACCAACTGCTCCTACGACATCGAGACGGTTTCGAAGAGCTATCCCCGCATCGCCAGCGGCACTTCGGCGATCGTCGACGGGCTTTCGCTCTCCTTCACGAACTGCTACCTGCCGCATTTCGATTCGGGGGGCGCGGCAACCGTGGAAAACAACGATTCCGGCAAGGTGACGTTTGCCATGACCGACTGCGATCACGAGCACGTATGGAGCACGCCCGTGTACACGTGGGCCGACGACAACGCAACGGTGACGGCGAAGCGCACGTGTTCGGGCGGTCCGTCGCACTCCCAGAGCGAAACCGTTACAGCGCGTCGCGTGGTGATGAGTGAGCCGACGTGCACGGAGCGTGGGGAAGCCGTGTGGGCGAGCGCCGAGTTCGCGAATTCCGCGTTTACCGCGCAGTCGAAGGACGAGGCGATCGATGCACTCGGGCACGCCGACGACGGCGGCAAGGTAACGCGCGAGGCGACCGCAGACGCCGACGGTGAAATCACCCACACATGCACGCGCTGCGGCGCGGTGCTGAACGTCGTGGCGATTCCCAAGACGGGAGCGACTGTCGACCCGCCGGTCGTCGAGCCGCCCACGAGCGACGAGCCCCCGACCGGCGACGAGCAGCCTTCTACCGGCGACGACCCTGGCAGCGACACGCCGAGCGGCGACACCACGGGCGACGACACCCCGAGTGCCGAGCCCGCAGACGACACCCCGAGCGACGAGTCTTCGACCGGCGACGAGTCGGCGAGCAGCGAACCCGCCGACGACACTGCAAGCGGCGACGAGGACGATTCCAGCGATGATGCCCCGATTTCCTACGAGATCATCTTGAACCCTGACGGCACTTGGAGCGGCACGCAGGCCGGCTACACGTTCTCGTCGAATGCGGACATTTCGAAGTTCGTCTGCGTGCTCGTGGACGGCGATGTTCTCGACCCGTCGTGCTACGACGTGAAAAGCGGCTCGACCAAGGTGACGCTTCTCGCCGACTACCTGGAGACGCTCGAGCCCGGCGTGCACGAGGCGACGATTCGCTCCACGGATGGCGAAGCATCGACCACCTTCACGGTGCAAGAGGCGGCAGCCGAGGAAGACCCCGAAGCTGACGATTTAGAAGAAGTCGCGTCCGACGAAACGCCCGAAGCGCAGAAAACCAGTCCGACCGCAAAATCCAGCAACAAAGCGACAGCCGACAAATCCGTGCCGCAGAGCCTACCCGGCGCAGTGCCCAACACCGGCGACGCTGCCCTGCTCGCAGCCCTAATCGTAGCCGTTCTGTCCCTAGCGATCTCGACTATCGTCCTCGCAACGAAACGATAGGACTACCC
>JAFUBE010000683.1 GCA_017460365.1 Eggerthellaceae bacterium | reverse complement strand
GATCGCGTCTGTCGAGAAGCGTCACGCCATTCCGAACGCAATTAGTCTTGGGGGTGTTCCTCCAGGGTTTCGGGGCGCACGACCAGCACGTCGCACTCGACGTTGCGGATGAGGCTCGTCGACACGCTTCCCACGAACGCGTACTTAATGTTCGACAGGCCGCGTACGCCGCAGATCACCAGGTCGGGATGGTACGGCTTGATGAGCGTTTCCACCAGCGTTTCGGCCACGCGGCCAGCTCGCACCTCCAGCGAGAACGACGGTATGCACTCGTCGTTGCGTGCACGGGTGAAGTACGCTTCCATCTGTTCTTCGATGCGTGCCCGCCCGTCTTCGGTCAGCGCAGCGAAGTCGATGCCGTTGGCCTCGTAGGGAACCGAGTCGATGATGTGCCCGAATAACACTTCCGCATTGTTGTCGTGCGCAATCGAAAGTGCGCGGCGCACAACCGCTTCTTGCGTGGCCCCACCATCGAGCGCTGCGAAGATCTTGTTGTAACGTGCCATACGATAGCCTCCTTCTATTCCTAGAGGTTATTGTAACGCCACTTTCGCCAACTTCCCACTTCCCACTCCCCACTGCCCCACTTACTGCCAGACCCAAAGTGGGGCAGTTTCGCGGATTGCGCTTCTTCCGAAGCGCATATCCTAGAAACTACCCCACTTTTGGTCTGGCAGTAAGTGGGGCAGTGGGGCGGTGGGGGGACGAACTGGCGGGTTACATGCTCGACAGGCGCTCGGGAGTGACCGGGTCTTCGTCGGCTGCGTCAGGTGCCTCTTCGAGCTTTTCCTCCATGATGCCGGGGTTCAGCGCGCGCTTGGCATCCTTTACGGCCTGCTTCTTCTGCTTCTTGGCCTTGCTCGAATTGTTGCCGGCCAGGCGCTCTTCCAACCGGCCGACCATGCGCGCCAGAGGAATCGTGAGCACCAGGTAGAAGATCGCCGCCACGATGTAAGGCGTGATCGAGCCGGTGGAAGCCACGATGGTCTTGGCGTACATAACGATCTCCAGGACGCCGACGGCTGCGAGCAGCGACGTGTCCTTGTACAGCAGAATGAATTCGCTGGTCATGGTGGGAAGGACGCGACGTACCGTCTGCGGGATGATGACAAACATCATCGTCTGCGCGCCGGTCATGCCGAGCGAACGCGCCGCTTCGAACTGGCCTTTCGAAATCGACTGGATGCCCGCGCGGAAAATCTCGCACTGGTAGGCCGCCGAGTTCAACGCGAGCACGATTACGCCGAGCACGAACGGCGGAATCTGCACGCCTGCGAGCGGCAGGCCGAAAAACGCGATGTAGATTTGCAGGAACACCGGGGTGCCGCGCACCACGTTCACGTAAACCGAGCCGATGGCGCGCAGAATGCGCAGCTTCGACATGCGCATGAACGAGAACGCCAGGCCGATGGGAATGGCCAGCGGAAACGCGATCAGCACGATGGCGATTGCCATGAAGAAGCCGTGCAGCACGACCGGGAAACTCGACACCAAGATGGGCGGGTTGAAGAACAGACGCAAGAACTTGTTGGAGTTCCACGCCTGCACCCACGGCTGCGCTTCGAGATAGCTTGCGAGCTGCTCGGTCGGCGAGGTGACCGCGACCTCGATGGTCGGGATGTTGTTGATTTCGCGGGTGCTGCCGTCGGCGAGCTCGTAGGTGCCGGTCAGCTTCATGTCGCCGCCTGCGACCGGGAAGTTGACCCCGTACACCTCGATGCGAAAATAGCCGCCGGGTTCGGTGGGCTCGTCGAACGTGCAGACGACCGCCCGCCCTTCGGCGGTAAACTTGTTCGGCACGTTCACGCGCGTCATGAGGTCGGCACCGGTGAGCATCGTGAGACGCGCGTTGTCGACCGAGAACGTGGTGCCTTCGGGCAGCACGAGCGTGATGCCGCGCAGCGATTCGTCCTCGGCCGCTTGCCCCTCCCAGGTGATGCGCGTTTCCACACCGCCCAGAACCTGACTTCCCGTGTCGGCGTTCGGCCGGGCCGTGCACTTCACCGTGTCAAGCGCATACGCCGCCGGAGCAGCGCTCGACATCGCGAGCGCCGCCAGCAGCACCAGCGCCAGCAGCGTGTCGACAACCCGCAGTTTCCCCATTTCCATAAGCGTTCCCCATAGCTCGAAGGTGCGAAAAGTAGATTATACCGCTTGGAAGAACACGTGCGGCGCCGCTGCCTGGCATCGAAAACGTGCCGCACATTTCGCAAAAAGAAGCCCCCGAGGGCTGAAGTCTCGGGGGCGGACAGGATCGGCTGTGACCTGGCCTTACATGTATTGCTTGATCAGCTTGTCGATCGTGCCGTCGGAAGTCAGCTTGGCAAGCGCGTCGTTTATCTCCTTGGTCAGCGCGGGGTTGTCCTTGCTGACGACCATGGCGTATTCCTCGCCTGTCGCAACGGTCTTCACGATCTCGGCGTCCTGGTAGGCATCGGCGATCATCTTCTGCACAACCGCGAGGTTGGTGCACACGGCGTTGGCCTGGCCAGACTGCATCGCGGCAAACGCGTCGGTCGAATTGCCGTACGGCTGAACCGTGGCGTTCGGGTAGTTCTCCTGTACGTACGCCTCGCCGGTAGTGCCGCTCTGGACTGCGATGATGACACCCGCCTTGTTCAGCTCGGCATCGGCGTTTGTCGACGTGATGGTGCCGCCCTTCATGACGGCAACGGCCTGGTCATCGATGTAGTAGCTGTCGGTGAAAGAGATCTCCTTGGCGCGCTCGGGATCGACCGAGAAGCCGGAAATGCCCATGTCGGCCTGACCGCCAGCGGCGATGGCCGGGATGATGGCATCGAACTGAAGCGACTTGAACTCGGGCTTGAGGTTGAGCTCCTTGGCAACGGCCTCGGCGATGGCGATGTCGAGACCGACGTACTCGCCGTTCTCGAGGTTCTCGAACGGCGGATAGTCCGGCGACGTGGCGATGGTGAGCGTGCCGTCGGTGATAAGCGTGACCTTGTCGGACGCAGCGCTCGAACTGCTCGACGAACTGCTCGACGAGCTCGATGCGCTCGACGAGCTTGACGAACTTGACGAGCTCGAGCTGCTGGACTGGCCGCCGCTGGAGCATCCGAACAGCGCAAGCGTAGCGACCATGACAGCCACGACCGCCACTGCGAGATACTTCTTCTTCATGTGATTCCTTCCCCTTGATGG
>JAFUBE010000682.1 GCA_017460365.1 Eggerthellaceae bacterium | reverse complement strand
GCCGATGGCCTGGTGTTTCGTGACGGGAGGTACGAGACAAGAAACACGCGACCTCCGACATGACAGTTGGGCAGGGCGGCGATAACAGGGAATGACTGACGATAGGTAACGCTGGCTTGAACTGGGGAAATCGAAAACTGACGATGACTGGCGAAAACTGGGAATCTCGCGCGTTGGCTTAGCATTGGCTGAGGATTGGCTGATTTGGAAAGGTAGTCACGAATTCCGCTTCCGATTGGCTTAGCGGAAAAGGTGGTCACGGATTCGCTTGCATCATACTCTGATAAAACCCGTCGTTCCACTGCTGTGAGGACTCTGACGTCACACGATGAAACCAGCAGAGCGCAGCTCGTCGAGCAAGGCGCGTCTCCTCGGGTATTCGGCGCGAATCGATGAAGCGGCTTCCTGTGCGGGCTCCTGCCCGCCTGGCAAGCCGGCGGCATGCGCGAGGTCTGCCGCGACGCTCCTATAAGCCCGCCGATCATTGGCCCACCCCATACGCGATATAGCATCCTTGATGTAGCGTTCGACGTACGGCTCTGGGTGCGCATCCGACAAGAGCTTCTCGAACCGCATGAGATCGGAGCCGCCGTTTTCCATGATTCGGTCGAACAGCTCCTCTAGGGACCCCTCGTGGGCCAGGCACGTGTTCGCGGTTGTGTCGGGGGCTTCTGCCAGCAGCTTCTCGCGCATGCCGCCCCATCCGCCGTCGCCGGTTAGGCGGTGCAGCTCGTCGTACCAGCGAGCCAGGTCGCTGCTGCTAATGGAGCGATTCGGCTCCATTAGCAACAATGACGTGTAAAGCTCTGCCAGTTCTGCTCGAGTGCAAGCCCCGTTCGCAATCTCGACCAGGCGGTCCACGATGCGAGGAGGCCTGTCGCCCCTGCCAACCGAGCGAAACGGCTCCTGGGCATCCAGGTTCTCGCGCAAAAGGGCCATCGCCTCTTGGGGCGAACCGGCGGCAGCATACGCATCCGCGACCAGACGGACCGTATCGGCGGAACTTATCATCCCATTGGTCTCGGCATACACGCGAAGGGCATCCGGCGTTTCGCCAAGCGCCGCCATGGCCTTCAGGCGTGCGCCCGCCCACTGGGTGCGCTCGTGCCTGTAGCGGTCGTGCTCGCCGTCGGGGACGGGCGGCAACGTGCTCAGGTGCTCGTCTGCGAGCTCCACCATGCCAGGGGCGAATTCGGCATCCTGCGAGAAGCGGTCAGCGACGAACTCCTCGACGGCCTCCTGCTCGAACCAATAGACGTCGCCTCGGTCCTTGCCCGGATTCTCTTCCGCAAAACCGTTGAGCACCTCGAACAGCCGCCGGCGCTGCGTGCTGTCCCCGAGCGCGAAGGCCCGGTCCAGATGAACGACCACGTCGTCGAGCGCATCGGAGAAGAACCCGTCGGAGTCGTCGATGCAGATCCGCTGCAGCTGCACGAGGCGCGGCACCGCGAGGTCGACGAGGGCGGCTGCGTCCTTGGACGAGTAGAAGGTTCGCATGATGGACCCGACAGCAATCGCGTACTCATGGCCGAACTCTAAAGCCCCATGCCAGTCGATGAAGCCGCCCCGCTCGTAGCGCCGCATGAGCGTGGTCGTGACCTTCTGCAGCTCGCGCTTCGCCCGCTTCACGTCGGCGGTGCCGAACGTGGCGCGCAGCTCGCGCTCGAGCGCCTCGTCATAGCGCGCGGCTTCCATGACGAACGCACGCAGGTCATCGGCGTTCGTTCTCATGACGATGTCCTCGATGGATTCATTCCCATCTTCCGAGCCCTTGCCCTCTTCGTCCGCATTCCGCCTGCGCTCGATGGCGATGAGGGCGGCGGCGATGTGCGTGCAGATGTTGCCGTCGGCGTAATGGGGGCAAGTGCACTGCGCCTCGCGCGGGTCCAAAGAGGCTGGGATGAAGACCGAGTAATCGCTGCTGCCCGATACCGTTGCATGCCATCCATCGGCGCGATGCTCGACGGCATGCACGCATCCCGATTCGAAGTAGTCGCACCCTCTCTCGAGCGACCTCGTCGATACATACGCCATCCAGTCTTCCATGAGAGCCCTCCGTTCATCGCCTCAACGTTTTGGCGGTAGTACCCCAAATTGCACGTTTTTCATGGCTTCCTGCACGTTTTCGAGCATGATAAAGGGAAAATATATAGACGCTACTCTGGATGCGATGAACTTAGGAGGTCATCTGTGCATCGAGCATCCTAGATGTGTAATGCAATGGAGCGCGACGGCAACGATTGCAGAAGACGGTTCGCTGAGCATCAATACCCACGAAACTCGAATGGAGTGCTTATTTCGTCATCTTAGGAACTCTATCGCTCATTCATATACTTATGTTTTTGGAAACGGCTATATCCTTCTTGAAGATCGCGATGTGGCTGGCAACAACAGAATTACCGCTCGTTTATTTCTAAATCTTAATACGCTTCTTGACTGGATCGATGTCATACAAGGTTGATGCGTAGTTCTCTTGTGACTTTGTGACGGTTGAGGAAAATGCCCGCATCGGTAACGGTGCGGGCATTTTCTATGCTCGCGAGTCGAAAGGACAAGGACATGGACGGTGAACAGAATGGCACGCAAACGCAGCAGGACACGCAGCAGCAAGAGCAGCAGGCGACGCAACAACAAACGAGCCAGCGGGAAACGCAGGCGGGAAACGCGGCAGATGACCGAGCAGCAGGAAGCGGCACTGGCACGGAAGCGTACGAGAAGCAGCTGGCAGAGCGCGATTCCCGGATCGAAGAGCTCGAAACGCAGATCGCCGAAGCCGCCAAAAGTGCTGAAGCAGCAAACGGCCTACGTGCGGAGATTGCCGCGCTGAAGGAGCAGGGCGCGTCTGACCGCATCGACTTCGAGCTGCAGCTGGCAGGCTGCCGCAACGTGAAGGCGGCACGGGCCGTGCTCGCCGACCACGGCGGCGACGTGGAGAAACTGAAGGTGGCCGAGCCCTGGATGTTCGCCGACGTGCCCCAGAAGCAGAGCGGCAAGACCGGGCTCCCCAACGCGGGAGCCGCCAAGGACGCCGACAGGCAGCTTAAGCAATGGCGCGACATCGCCGGCCTGAACGACGAAGAGTAATCACCACGACCTGAAAGAAGGTAACCACCATGCCCAACAGCATCGCATTCGCCCAGAACTACACGGGGATCCTCGACGAGGTATACCAGCGGGCGTCCGTATCGGGCTGCCTGAACAGCGGCCGCAGGCTCATCCGCGCCAGCCAGAACGCACGCGAAATCAAGATCCCGATGATAAGCGTCACCGGCCTCGGGGACTACACACGCAACGTCGGCTACCGCGACGGGTCAATCACGATGACCTACGAGACGAAATCCCCGAACTACGACAGAGGCCTCCGCTTGCTCGCCGACGTCATGGACGTCGAGGAGGGCGGTATCCTGGACGCGTTCGTCGCAGCGGGCGCGGAATTGCAGCGCACGCAGGTGGCACCGGAGGCCGATGCGTTCACGTTCAGCCAGGTCGCCGGGTTCGAGGGCGTCGCCACGAAATCCGAGGACCTGTCCTCCGCGGACGCCGAGGACATCCTGGCGGCGCTTCGCATCGTCACCAACGAGATGGACGAGAAGCAGGTGTCGACGGGCTCGCGCTACCTGTTCATCACGCCCACGCTCAAGGGTATCGTCGACGACTTCAGCAGCACCAACCCCAACCGCAGCAACCGCGTTCTCGAGCGCTTCAGCCGCATAGTGGAGGTGCCGCAGGTTCGCTTCTACACGGCCATCGACCTACTCTCCGGCGGGGACGACGGCTTCGGCTACCGAAAGGCGGCGGGAAGCTACGAGCTCACGTCCGACACCGAGGTCGACGCCTCGAAGACGTACTACACGCGTAGCGGCTCCGAGGGGTCGTACGCCTACACTGCGGTGGCGAGCCCAACGAAGAGCAACCTGGGGACGTACTACGAGATGACCAGCGCCGCCGGTAAGGACATCAACTTCATGGTCGTGGAGAAGTCGGCCGTTATCAAGTTCGACAAGCACATCGCGAGCCGGATCTTCTCGCCCGACGAGCTCGAATCGCTGGACAGCTACATGCTCAAGTACCGCAAGGTGAGCCTGGTATCGCTCATGGAGGCGAAGCTCGACGGCGTGTACGTGAGCTGCGACACGGAGTAGGCAGACGTGGCAGTATCGTACGAATACTACTCCGAGACGTACGGGGGCGGCCTTCCCGAGGCCGCCTTCTCGGCTTGCGTGGGCCAGGGCGAGACGCATGTGAAGTGGCTCTGCGCCGTGAACGGCGCGTGCGCGACTTCTGCCGCATACAAGCGGGCTGTGTGCGCGGCCACGGAGGCCTTCGCCGAGTTCGGGGCCGGCGAGGTGGGTGGCTACGCGATCGGGTCGTTCAGCGTCAAGAACTACGAAAACAAGGGCACCACGGGCGAGGAGCTTGCGACGCAGGCCGCCCTGAAGGAGCTCGTCGGCACCGGCTACGCGTTCGCGGGGGTGCGCTGATGCGGATGTTTCGGCCCATACCCCGCGCGGCGCTTCCCGACACGATGACGGTGCGGCTGCAGACGGCCGACGGCTCGTTCGGCGAGCCCGCCGTGATCGCGGGCGTGCGGTTCGACGCCGTGCAATCCGCCGTGGGCGACGCGCACCGCTCGGCAGACGCGGGCGCGGGGACCGTGTTCGTGGACGCCGCGAACTCGGCGGGCGCCTTCGAGGTGCCGG
>JAFUBE010000681.1 GCA_017460365.1 Eggerthellaceae bacterium | reverse complement strand
ATCATGGCCTGTGTGCCGTGCTTCTCGCAGATGAGCCCTATCCTCAGCGGCTTTCCCACCCGCCCGTCGTGGGGCGCATTAGCATCCATGCCCACTCACCTCGCGGGCGGCGTTGGGGAAGGCGGCGTCGCGGCAGATCACCCACGTTCCGCCCTTCTTGTCGCCGGATATGGTGCCCTCCTGCAGCTAGCGGCGCACCGAGTTGATGTGCTCTCCGGTGAACTCCGCGTACTGCTTGGGGCTCATGAACAGCGGCAGATCCTCGAATCGCTCGTACATTTCGCATCTCCTTCTTGACAACCTACTTGCCGCGGCTGTGTGGCGGCCTGGCCATGCATAGCCTCGATGACCATTCCACAATTCGCAATATATCACAGCAAAATCACGATTCACAGCGTTAGCGCGCTGCTTATCGTTGAAATAATCGCGTATAATGCAATTTGACGTTTCGTATTGTGGTGAATTGAGGTATATTGTTGTGTATCGTTGAGTCCGCCAACCTCAACGATGCGCCGCGATGCTCCACAATCCGCACACATTCAAGGAGGCTTTGAAGATGGCGAAGTCGCTGCAACAGCTCAGGAAGGACGCCGGGTACCGTACAGCCCGCGAGTTCGCGGAAGCGTGCGGCTTCACGCCCTCGTCGCTCGCCCGCTACGAGAAGGATCCCGACGCGATCCCGGTCAAGTCGGCGTGGAAGATGGCCGACGTGCTGGGCTGCACGATCGATGACGTCGTAGGCCGCGAGAGCCAGATAACAGCCGACCTTCGCGGCGAGATACAGGCCCGCTACGAGGCCCTTCCGGCTTCGCTGCGCCCCTCCCTCACCGATTACCTGGGCTTCCTCGAAATGCGCGCGGACGAGGCGGAAAGCGTCTACCGCCAGGAGATCGAGGACTGCTACACCGACATGTTCAAGGTCTACCTCGTCATGTTCCTGGAAAGCCTGAGCCAGGACGAGAAGAACGAAGTCCTGCTGTTCGGGTCGTCCGACCTCACGCGCGAGAAGTTCCAAGACTTCCTTTGCACGAAGGTGATAGAGAAGTCAGACTGCATCCCTCAGGGAGGGGAGGTGATTCAGGGGGT
Source organism: Eggerthellaceae bacterium (assembly GCA_017460365.1). Lineage (GTDB taxonomy): Bacteria > Actinomycetota > Coriobacteriia > Coriobacteriales > Eggerthellaceae > UBA9715. The sequence continues at coordinate 896 of JAFUBE010000681.1, read as the reverse complement.
AATGAGGGCATACGACAAGTTCTACCCTACGGCCCGGACGTCAGCAGACCCCGACTGACGGCCAGGGAAAAGGTTGGCCCGCAAGCGCTGCAACGCCCACGGGCCGATTGTCCAGTCAGAGATGCGTTATCAGAGAAAGGACGGTGACATTATATGTCATCCCGCAAGGCTATTCACACCCACCCCAAAAGCGCCATCGGCAGCGCGACCGCGAAAGCGGGGCGATAGGCATGGCGAGCAAGACCGGAAAAGGCTCCATCGTCCAGATGGAGAAGGGCAAGGCCAAGGGCAAGTGCCGCAAATGGAAGCTCGTCGTCTCGCTCGGGCGCGACCCCATCACCGGAAAGTACCCGCAGAAATCTCGCGTATTCCACGGCACCTACACCGAGGCCCAGAGGGCTTTGCGAGAACTCGTAGACGAGGTCGAGGGAGGCACCGCCATCAAGCGGAACCAGTGGACCTTCAACGACTACGCCGAGCACTTCATCGAGGTGCGCCGCGCAACCGGCGAATACACCGACATATCGCTTGACACCACGCGCACCCGCCTGAAGCAGATCGGGCACCTCATAGGCCACTTGAAGATGCAGGAGGTCACGCCGAGCGTCCTCAGCTCCGCCTACATCGACCTGAAGAACGGCAAGAGCAAATCGGGCAAGAAGCTCTCCGGCACCACGGTGAACTGCACGCACAAAGCCGTCTCGGTCATGTTCGCCCACGCGGTTAAGGAGGGCGTTGTCGCCGCGAATCCCTGCAAGGCCGTCGCTACCCCCAAGACCGACACCGAGGAACGCAAGCCACTTTCGAGCGACCAGGTTCACGAGCTGATCGCACAGCTCGACCCGGCAGAGCCCATGCAGATCGCCATTAGTCTGTGTGTCACACTCGGGCTTAGT
>JAFUBE010000680.1 GCA_017460365.1 Eggerthellaceae bacterium | reverse complement strand
TCGAGAAGGCCGGCACCCAGACCATCGACTTCGGCACCATCACCTTCACCAAGGCCGGCACCTACACCATCGAGGTGAAGGGCACGGCCGATGGCCAGTACAAGCGCAAGAGCACCACCATGAAATTCAACGTCGCCAAGGCCGACATCTCCGGCGCGGGCTTCGTGCCGTCCCCGGCTGGCGAGGTGTACTTCACCGGCGTCGACAAGACGGTCTCCTTCCAGCTCGCAGCGACCGGCGAGAAGGCCCTCGGGAACTACGACCCCGTCGACGAGCACAACGTGGTCGTCATGCAGACGGACGGCACCATCACGGCGGTCGCTAAGTCGAAGGAGAACGACCAGGAGTTCATCGACGCCGTCGAGAACCCCGGCGACCAGGTCTCGGTCAAGTGGGCGTTCGCGGAGGGCGACTACGACGCCTCCACCAAGGTCGTGCACGACGCCGGCTCCTACGACGTGACCGTCACGGGCACGGGCAACTGCACGGGTTCCACGGCTACCACCTTCCAGGTTCAGAAGGCCCCGTTCCTCACCGAGGACAAGGCGTTCATCGCCGACTCTGCTGAGGACAGCGGCTACGAGGCGATTGACGTGACCGCTGCGACGTTGACGGATCCGGCGAGCGGCGTCGCGGCGATCGACGTGCCGGTCAACAAGGCCCAGAGCCCCGTCGAGCTCGTCTACAGCTTTGACGAGGACCCGGCCGTCAACCCGGTGAAGCTCGTAGAGGGCCAGGACTACTCGGTTGCCTACTACGTGAAGAACTCGGACCTCTCGAAGGGCGATAAGCTCACCGCGGGCTCCCTTCCGAGCGAGGTCGGCCAGTACTACTACGCCGAGGTCACGATGTCGAACGGCAGCGCGAACTTCGCGTGGCAGGACGGCGCCAAGACGCTCGTCACCTGCACGGTCGCCGAGAGCGGCACGCTCGAGTCCTTCGTGTCCCGCGTGGTGCTCCCCAACGCCACCTACCTCGGCGGCGAGGCGGTCACGGTGACCACAGAGGGCGCGACGTTCTACGACAAGGACGGAAAGGACGTCACCGCGCTCGTCGGCACCAACTCCAAGCTCCTCATGACGAACGCCTTCGAGGTCCTCGCGACAAACACCGCGAACACGGCGCTCACGAGCGCCGAGGACGGCAAGTCCGCCGGCAGCGCGCTCGGCGCCGGCTCCTACGTCGAGAAGCTCGGCGTCACGGGCGACAAGGGCTACACGCCCGACGACGGCATCGACGCCTACCTGACGGTCGAGCCGCGCGTCGCCAAGGAGGGCACCGAGATCGGCGACCTCAAGGTGACGGTTAAGCCGACGGCCTACAACGGCGGAAACTACATCAAGATGGACAAGCAGGTCTCCGTCCAGATGTACAAGTCGAAGAGCGGCGCCCTGCAGAACATCGACAAGGAGCAGGCTCTCAAGGGCTACATGGGCGAGAAGGTGACCAACTGGTCCGTCAAGTACTACAAGGACGGCAAGCAGGTGACGCTGCCCACCGAGACCGGCACGTACCAGGCGGTCTTCAAGTTCTCCGGCAACCTCGCGGGCACGCCCGACATCACCAAGGAGTTCACCGTCGACACGGGAGACATCACAACCCAGGTTGCGGGTCTGAAGTTCCTGGCCAACGCCGACGAGGACAATCCCGTCTGGAAGAACCCGACCCTGACGTTCACGGGCGACGCGCTCGATATCTCCAAGGACGACCTGTACCTCGTCGACGACGAGGACGAGATCGTTGATCCCGACGTGCTCGTAGGGACCGACTACACGCTGAGCTACGAGAAGGGCACCGCCACCCCCGTCGACGGCAAGCCGCTCGCAGCGGGCAACTACGTCGTGAAGGCGACGTTCACCGGCAACTACACAGGGACCGTCGAGGGCATCCTGATCGTCGACAAGCTCGTGCTCACGGGCATCACGCCCTCGGGCAACGACAGCGCCGAGCTGCAGTACCAGGCCGCCGACGGCTCCTGGGACACCGCGTACAGCGCGGCGAAGACCGGCAGCGCCATCGAGCCGACGGCCCGCGTTGTCGTCAAGGACGGCAAGGAGAAGGGCGAGAAGGCGACCGTCGTCAACCCGTCCGTCTACACGATCGCGTTCTCGAACAACACCGAGGCCGGCAAGGCCAACGTGACGCTCGCGGCAGCCTCGAACCAGGCCGCCAACGTGACGGGTTCCTCGGTCGCCCAGAAGAACGCCTTCACCATCACCGACAAGTCGTTCGAGTCGGTCGGTGCGACGTTAGAGCTCAGCAAGGCCTCCGACGACTACTCCGACAGCATCGCGCCGATCACCCTGCAGCTGAAGACCAACGAGGGCCCTCTGTCCTTCTCGTCTGACGCCGACGGCTTCCTCAAGGGCACCGCGAAGCAGCTCGCCGCCATCGCCGACACGACGCTCTACAAGAAGGGCGATAAGTACTACACGTGGACTGCCGCCCAAACCGAGGCGAAATACGAGCTCGCCGATGAGAACAAGTGGGTGGCCCTCGACGGTACGGGCACGCTGACGAACCCCGACGGCGTCGTTCCGGGCAAGGTCGTCGCGAAAGCGGACGACTCCGACGTTGTCGCCAACGTGTACAAGAAGGACGACGGCTACGTGACGTACACCACGCAGGGCGCTTACACGCTGTACGAGGCCAAGAAGGTCGCCGAGTTCGTCCCAGCGGTTGCGCCAAACTCGTACTACGACGGCTACACGAAGGGCACCGGCAAGGAGGACCTGCTCGCCGAGGCGACCGTCTACAAGAAGGCCGGCAAGTACTACTCGCCGGATACAGGAACGTTGGTCGACGAGGATGATAACGCCGTTACGGACTTCGTTCAGGACGAGGCGACCTCCGGCGCGAACTTCTCGCTGAAGGTTCTCGACTCCGAGGGCAAGACCGTAGAAGGCGTGGAGTTCGCGGCCACCGAGGCGCCGTACACAACCGTCACGATGAGCGGCATCAAGAAGGCGGGCGTCTACACGATCGTCGCGGGCGCCGGCGAGAGCGGCCAGTACGGCGGCAGGGTCACCGCGACCTACACGGTCAACGGCCTCGACATCTCCGACACCTCCAAGTTCGCCATCACCTGGAGCGCGCAGAGGAGCGCCACGGACGCTTCGGTCGTCAAGCACGGTATCGACGAGGCCTGGGCGATCGACTACAACGCAGGCTACGCGAAGAAGAGCGAGGGCATGACCCTCGAGCAGCAGCTTGACGGCATCATCGAGGTAGCTGGCGGCCCGAAGTACGTCAAGGGGGCCAAGGACAACGACGTCAAGGTGACCTACGAGAACAACTTCCAGGCTGGCACCGCGAAGGTGACCTTCGAGGGCCAGGGCAACTACACCGGCAAGGTCGAGAAGGAGTTCACGATCAACCGCGCCCAGCTCACCGAGGGCTACATGAACGCCTACAAGGTCGAGTTCATCACCACGCCGTCCTTCAAGAAGGTCACCAAGTACGACGGCGTGCATTATGTCGGAAGCTATTGCACCGGATACACTGGCGCGGCCATCACGCCCGACTTCGAGGTGAACTATTACAACAACGAGGGCGAAGTCGAGTCGATGCTCGAGGACGCTTACACGGTCCAGTGGTCTAACAATATTGATGTCGCGTACCAATACAACAGCTCAGAGCTCCAAGACGCGGCGACAGTCAAGATTACGGCCACCGGCAACTACGAGGGGTACATAACAGGCACGTTCTACATCGACCCGGTTGACTTGTCCAGCAACAGCGATGTTGTTGTTACCCCGGTCTCCGATCAAGTCTACACCGGCCAGCGGATCATCCCGGCCGTCTCCGTCAGCCTGAACGGCAATGCGCTGACGCAGGACAAAGACTACGTCGTGACGCTGGCCGCGGGCGACAACGGCACCGACGAGGGCGAGCACACCGCGCTCGTGGCGTCGGCCGGTCAGGGCAACGTGACGGTCTCCACCCCGATCGCCGTCCCGTACACGATCAAGAAGGCCGAGGAGATCTCCTACGACCTCACGGGCGCGAAGGTGGCCCTCTCCAAGGCGAGCTTCACCTACAACAAGAAGGCGCAGGCGCCGACCGTGACGAGCGTCACGCTCGCCGACGGCACGCTGCTCGACGCGGCGCTCTACACGGCGACCATCCCGGCCTCGAAGGCCGCCGGCTCCTACACGGTCGAGGTCAAGGGCGCCACGGACAACGTGACCGGCACGGCCACGGCCAAGTACACCATCGCCAAGGCCGCCAACACGCTCAAGGTCGCCAAGGCCAAGCAGACCGTGAAGTACGCGAAGCTGAAGAAGGCCGCGCAGAAGGTCAACGGCCTGAAGGTCAAGACCGCCGGCCAGGGCACCATGGTCTACAAGGTGACGAAGGTCGTGAAGGGCAAGAAGTCGATCGCGAAGAAGAACTTCAAGGTCGCGAAGTCCTCGGTGAACAAGCTCACCGTGAAGAAGGGCCTGGCCAAGGGCACCTACAAGGTGACCATGACCGCCAAGGCCAAGGGCAACGCCAACTACAACGCCTCCAAGGCGCTGAAGAAGGTTGTCACGGTCGTGGTGAAGTAGTTCCATTCGCTAGCGAGATCTAGCAATGGTCCGCCGGGAAGGGCCAAGCTCCCGGCGCATGAGGCCAACCAGGGGAGGGCGGACAGCCAGCCGTCCTCCCACTACAAGCGACATATCCAACCTGCGGTCCCGGCCGCGGGGACAGCGCCAGCCAAGGCGCACGAGAGCGGGTCCGGCGCCATCCCCGGGCCCGCTCCGCTATTTGAGCAACCCAACATCAACAATGATCGCGGCACATCGATTACAATATGCGCGATTGACAAGAACTCGAACTGCTAGGAGGCTCCATGCTGCCAAGCCCCTCATCTAAGCTGCACGACCAGCTCATCGCACAAATCGAGGAGGGCCGAATTAAGATACCGCAGTTTCAGAGGAAGTTCGTCTGGAGCGTCGAAGAATCCGCAGCGCTGCTCGACAGCATCATTAAAGGCTATCCTATCGGTACGTTTATCTTCTGGGACACGCAGGAGCGGTTGCGCTCAGTCAGGAACATCGGCGACATCGAGCTGCCCGAAACCCCCGATGGCAGATACGTGCAGTACGTCCTCGACGGCCAGCAACGCATCACGAGCCTCTACGTGTCCTACAAAGGCGCTAAGGTGCTCGGAGACGACGGCAAGCTGGTGGATTACGGCGAGGTTTACGTCGATCTCACGGCCTCTGAAGAGGACCAGGTTATTATCGTCGACGTATCGGGCAGAGACGCCGACTCTGTTGTCCGGTTCGACAGGCTGATGAACGACCCCTTTGCCGTGGCGCAGGAGCATCCAGATCACGCCAGCAAGCTTGACGAATACCGCAAGGCGTTCTTGGCGTATCCGTATTCTGTGATAATAATGGAAGACGCTTCGATTGACGTGGCAACCGAGGTGTTCACGAGGATAAATGTCGGCGGCAAGGCGCTGTCGAACTTCGAGATAATGGCTGCACGCGTATACGACGACGGCAAGGGGTTCGACCTTGCGGAGAAATGCGATGAGCTGCTCGAACGGCTAGAGCAAGTCGACTACGAGACGATCTCGAGGACGACCATCCTCCAAACGATTTCGGTGTGCATGACGAAGTCCTGTACGAAAAAGCAGATCCTGCGGCTTGACAAGAACCAGTTCATCTCCGTGTGGGATGATGCGGCCTCCGCCATCGAGAGTGCCGTGGAGTATTTCAAGCAAGCGTACAAGATTCCAGTGTCGAGGCTGCTTCCATATAACGCGCTTATCGTCCCGTTCGCTTACTACTTTTACAACCACCCGGAAACCCCTCTCGGCGAGCACCAGGTTTGGCTTCAGGATTACTTCTGGCGGGTAGTGATCAACTCACGATTCTCTAGTGCTCTGGAATCGAAAATCGGGCAAGATATACTGCGCTTCGATAGCATGCTGTCGGGGCAAAAGCCAGCTAATGACGAACTCGTTGATATTTGCGTTCAGGCCTTGGACGAGAGGGGCTCCGTCAGGACCAGCTATGCCTTCATCAAGGGGATGCTTTGCATCTTGGCGGCGCGGCAACCGCGCTCCCTCAAAGATGGCGCGTTGGTGAACATCAGCAACAATTGGTTGAAGCAGGCCAACAGCAAGAACTACCACCACTTCTTCCCGAAGGCCTTCCTGAAGAAGCAAGGTATTGACGCGTGGCGGGCTAATCACATCGGGAACATCACAATCGTTGACGACTTCCTCAACAAGAGGATGATTAGGGATAAGGCGCCGTCGGCGTATACGGAAGAATTCGCACGGATGAACCCTAACCTTACAGCAGACCTCGAGACGCATTTGATAGGCGATTTGGAAGAATTCGGAATCCTTGGGGACGATTATGAGGAGTTCTTGAAGCAGCGCCTGCAAAGGTTCCAGGAGGAACTAATCGCAAGGCTCGTTTTGACAGAGGGCGATCGGGTTGAAAGGGGCTGAGTAGTGTGGGTACCGCTGGGTCCTCATCACCAATCCGCGCAAGAATCTATGAATGTCGTTTGTACAATTCGGGCGTAGTCGACTATGACGGCAAAAGCCCGGGCGCAGCCAGGTCGTAGACGCTGGGCGTGTTGGGCAGCTTGTCGAACGACAATTCTAGGTAGCGCATCGGCATTAGGCTGTTGGCCGTTGCCAAGTGCGATAGTTGCGAACGAGCAGACGCGCAGGGCGCATCGGCGTTGGCATGCATGTCGCTGAACAACCTTAGGCCGGTCGCTATGTACTTGACGGGGAGCCAAAATTTCGTTTGGCGGGTCTTACGCACTATCGGCGAATGCAGTTGGGGTTTCATTGATGAGCTTGAGAACTCGCCTTGCATGGCCTTCCAGCGGGCTGATGCAGGTCAAAACGGCTATCTCTGCCTTGAACTCGCCGTCGACCTTGACGTTGCCGACCCTCTGCTCGGCTTGCGCTTTCGCGATAATCCGGCTGCCGCTTCTCATCACCCTTGTTTAGCCGCGCATGGTTTCTTCGGCTAGAATACATGGCGAAGCAAACGAAGGGGAGTGATGCGGAATGTCTTCATCTACCAAAAGCGGGTTGACCAGAATCTGCGTCGGAGCTTCCGCCTCTTTTCTGCTTGTGCTCCTGCTCGCTCTCTCAGCGACCCCGACGGTCGCCCATGCCCTGACTGCGGGAGAGGTGAGCACGCAGGCGAAGACCGTGAAGATGTTCGTCATGGTCGCCCAGAACGGCGAGAAGCTCACGTACAAGAACGGCCTCATTGCCAAGAGCTCGAGCTCGCGTCAGACGACCAAGTACACCTACAGCGGGAAAAAGGTGAAGGCCATCGAGTGCAACAACGGCGGCCGGCTTTTCACCGATAGGGTAGCGTACGACAATAAGGGCCGTATCTCGAAGGTTGTGACGACCAGTAGCCTGCAGAGCAGCAACGCGACGCGCAAATATGCGTACAACTCTAAGGGGCAAGTGAGCAGGGTGAAGACGGTCTACGCGGATGGTTCCGGCTCGTCGACCGTGCGGTACTTCTACGATTCGAAAGGGCGCGTCAGCAAGACCGTGGGCGAGGTTGGATCGACGAAGTGGACGTACGACAAGAAGGGCTACTTGGCATCCACGAATACGACTCCCCCGAAGGGCGTGACTGGCGCTGGGCGCTACTGGGGTTACACGAACCATTACGACAAGAACGGAAACATCGCGTCTAGAGAAGTCGTGACCCAGGGAATTGGGTCGGCCTATACGGAAACGTACAAGTACAAAAAGATCTCGGTGCCCAAGACCTATGCCGCCATGGCGAAGAAGCAGCAGGAGGCCCTATTCAACAGGAACCCGGCGGTTCTTGTGTAGGAATGTAGGCACCTTCTCTTTGCCTGGCCGATGGAGATGGGTTTCGTCGTCAGCTCACGCGCGAGGCAGCGTCGACCGCGGTTGCCCCGATGACTTTCGTCGGCGTGTTGCAAATCTGGGATAGGCGAGCGCTTAAGGAAGATGTGCAGATCGATCCATGACCTCCAACCTGAAACACAAGCGATTCGGCAACCTCGTCGTAGAGGGCGTCACGGGAAAGCACGTTGACGGACTCGTCGTCTGGCTGTGCCGGTGCGATTGCGGCGGTTCGGTCGAGGCCACGACCTCGCAGCTCACGCGCGGCGAGGTGCGATGCTGCGGGAAGCTCGACTGTCCCGCGTCAGCCCGGTTGGGCATGGGCGGATCGCTCGTGGGGCGGCGCATCGGGCTGCTGACGGTGACGGGCGTCGGGTCGGTGGGCGAGAAGGACATGACCTACAGTTGCCGTTGCGATTGCGGAACCGAGCCGTTTGAGGCTCTCCATTCGGCTCTCGCATCAGGGCGTGTGCGCGACTGCGGGTGCGTCGAGCTCGGCAGGGCGCGCCACAACCTCGTCGGGCGGCGGTTCGGCCAGCTCACGGTGCTCGGCCCCACAGGGGAGCGCAAGGACAACTGCCTCGTCTGGCGTTGCCTGTGCGATTGCGGGCGAGAATGCGAGGTGCCGACCTCTCAGCTCACGTCGGGGGCGAGGAAGTCGTGCGGGTGCCTGAGATGGAACAACCTGGCTGGCCAGAGGTTCGGTCGGCTGGTGGCAATCGAGCCGACCGAGAAACGCGTGCGGCATAGCATCGTGTGGCGATGCAAGTGCGATTGCGGAAATGAGCGCGAGATCCCCTCGAGGCAGTTGCTGAACGGTAACAGCCGGTCGTGCGGGTGCTCACGGAAAAGGCTGTCCCGCGAGGATCTCGCAGGACAGCGGTTCGGAAAGCTAGTCGCAGTCGAAGCTGTTGGCAAAACCAGTTGGGGCTCGATGGTCTGGAGGTGCGAGTGCGACTGCGGGAAGACGTGCGAGGCGTCGGCGAAATCTTTGAAGGCGGGGGCGAAGCGCAGCTGCGGGTGCCTGCGTGGGAATCCTGGCGGGTACTTCGAGGCGAGCGACTTGGCAGGCCAGCGGTTCGGCAGGCTGTTCGCGGTCGAGCCGACCGAGAAACGCCAGCGCGGCTCGGTGGTATGGCGCTGCAGGTGCGATTGCGGGGAGCTCCGTGACGTGAGCGCGTTCACGCTCAAGCGCGGCCACGCGAAGTCATGCGGGAAGTGCGACTAACGCTGGAGGGCCGAAAAGCGTTGCGGGTACAGCGGGTAACGCCGTGAAGTCCGATTCTCGCCGCCACGGGTGAAAATGATGCCGGTTGTTCTGCTAAGATGGGCGATGCAGGGGAGGAACCATCCATCCTCCGAGGCAACAAGCGGATTGGGCCGCGACTTGCACGGGGGCGGGCCTTGCGTAGAAAATGCTCGCCCCTCCTGCTGCATTCTAGCCAATTGCGCAAATCTAGAATGATAGCTGAAGTCGGTTGGCTACATTCAGGACGCTTTCGCTTCGGTGCGGCATTCTGCTTGCGCATACGCAGGGTTGATTTCAAGGTGGCCGTATGAGGCCGACAGCGAGCATGCGGCTACCGCCTGGATTGTGGCAGCCGATTTACTTTGCTACCATCATAGCAGCACATGGATAAAAGTTTGAACATGGAGCGAACATGATTCAGGATATCGCGGGCCAGGTTACAGTTCACACCCCCGTTAACCGACGCTCACCTTCAGAAGTGCACGCGCGCCCAAGCCGCCTGGCGCCTTCGGCGGGATGGTTTCCGTCGCGCGCGTTTTAGAAGGCGCGCTCCGCGCGCTCGCTCGTCCCAGACGAGCCTCGGCTTCTTCTTGGCGTACGCGGCCTTGAGGTAGGGTATCTGGTCCTCGTCGACGGCTCCGATGTAGGCCACCGTGGT
>JAFUBE010000679.1 GCA_017460365.1 Eggerthellaceae bacterium | reverse complement strand
CCAGCCGATGCCGTCGTGGCAGTAGTACTCGGGCTTCTTCTTTGAAGGTGTTGCGCCACCCACCACGTCGCCAATGTCGGAAATCGTGCCGTCGTAGGAACCAGCATGGCCGAAGAGGCGGTCGTAACGTGCGAGAAGACATTGCTCTAAATAATCATTTGACGGATGCGAATTAAGCTTAATAGCATAGCCATCGCTTGATGATAAGTAGATTTTGATCTATCTAAAGCTGCCGCACATTCGCGATCAAGGGCAAGGCGTACCTGAAGACCCCTGCGAAGCACTACCCCGAGGACGTGGGTTTGCGCAACGCGTGAATCAGCTTCAGGCAGAGCGACATCGGCTTCGGCGTAGAGAACGTCGTATACAACGAGCTGAAGACGCGCGGCTTCCTCGTAGACGTCGGCACAGTCTACACGAGGCGGCGCAAAGACGGCGTTCAAACGAGGGGGCAGCTCGAGGTCGGCTTCGTCGCCAATCAAGGCGACAAGCGCTACTACGTGCAGGTGGCCCAGGGGCTAGACGATTCCCGCAAAGAAGAGCAGGAGAAGCGCTCGCTCAATGCGATTTCCGACGGCTTCAAAAAATCATCGTCGTGAGGGACGCCCTTGTTCCCCATTACGATGAAGACGGGCATCTCATTATCGGCCTGACCGACTTCCTCTTGGACCGCATGAGCTTGGAGATATGACGCGCTCCGTTAGGGGGCTCTCCCTTTATGGTTCGTCGCAAGGTAACAATGACAACGATACCTGACATCATAGGCGGCTAAATGCCGCATTCGGTTGGTGGAGCAGGCGCTACCAGAGGCTTATCATTTCGTGCGAGGTATGAATCGTGTGCAAGGAGCGAAACGATGCGCTATGAGTATGTGAGGGTGAAACTCGACAAGAACAACTACGCGCTCAATGCCGACATGGAGAGCCACCGCGATATCATCGACCGCGCGGCATCGGAGGGTAAGCGCTACGCCGGTTGGTTTCCGGTGAAGCAGGGCCCAACGGGAAAGGCAATCGAGTTCGATCTGGTCTTCGAGGTGGCGTAGATGGGTATCGGTGCGAACATCCAGGCGACGCGGCAGGCAGTGGGGCTCACCCAGGAGCAGCTGGCGGAGGCGGTCGGCGTTTCGCGTCAGACGGTGACGAAATGGGAGTCCGGCGAGACTTCGCCCGATCTGGAGCATGCTGCCGCGCTCGCCGACGTGCTCGGCTGCACGGTCGACGCGCTTGCGAACTTCGACTCCAAAGGCACGGGGCTCGGGGCGCCGCCGAGGGAAAGTATCTCTTCGGCAGCGTGAAGGTCGGCGAGCGCGGTCAAATCGTCATCCCGAAGGAGGCGCGTAAGGTCTTCGGGATAAGCCCTGGGGACAAGCTCGTCGTGCTTGGCGAAGACGGCCAGGGGATAGCCCTCTGCAAGGAAGATGAGTTCATGGCCGGCGTCGAGGCGGTTATGCGCGCCGTGCGCAAGGGCTTCCGATGAGCCCTGCGATCCAGCGGAAGGCCGGCAAAATGGCGGCCACCGTGTTCTGCTCCATTGCGGTCGTAGTAGCGGTCGCTTTGCTCGCTTACTGCGACGGGAGCCTGCATGATGAGCAACGGATCGACCAGGCTTTCGATAACAGCTACTTGTTCGGGCTGTTCGGCGGACTGCAGCCCGGGTTGCCGAGCAGACCGCCGCCTGGCGCTTAGAGCATCCAGGAGAGCATGTCGCGAACGCGTGGGTTCCGCATGCGCCGACGACCTTTTCGCCAGCTGCCGCGACGACGGCACGGTCGTCCGTTTGGGTTCCAAAACCCTCGAAGACAACATGGCATTTGAGGTCGTCGAAGATAACCGATCGCGGAATCACGCCCACGAAGCCCTCCGGCACGAATATGGCTTCGCAGAGGAAGTCCTCGAGCATCGGGAACTCATCTGGCTCTATGCGCCGAATAAGGTATTCCATGCCCGCCCTCAATTCATGACGTAGCGCGTCGCCCTGCCGGCTCCCGGCATCCGGACAAGGCCCTTGTCCGGATGTTGTCCGAGCAGCCGCAGGCACTTGTCCTTACCGAATCCGGTTGCAATTGAGGCCTGTGCGCTTGAGAGCACTCGCCCAGGCGTGAAGAGGGCGTAGAACTGCGAATACGTTCCCACTCGTTAGGATCGCAGACAAGTTTTCACTTTCTATTCGCCCATTGCGTCCTTATTATAGTGCCGTAACGCGATAATAAGGACGTACTAGTGCGTCATACTGCAATTATCAGGATGTAAACACTCGCGTTTACTGGCGTTGGGAGCGACGGGGCCGAACAGCGCTTCCTTGGCTTTCTGCGGGAAGTCCTCGGCGATCCATTTGGCGAGCGTCTCGGGGCTCAGGCGCATGCCGTCGCGGTACCAGTCGATGATGGCGATAATCGCCGAGTGGATGGCGTAGTCGATGGCGAACCACGTCCGCTCGTCGGGATCTTCGCCCTGCGCGGCGAAACGGGCTTCGAACGCCTCGCGCGTTTGGACGCACATCGTCTTGATGAACGAATCGCCCCCGCTCGTGTTGTTTACGGCGTTGATGTAATACTCCGCGTTCTTCAGGAAGGCGTGGATGTTCGCGATTTGGAAGTCGTAGTAGGTCCAATTGTCGTCGGCCGTCGCAAGTACACGTTCCACTTCCTCGCGGTAGATCCAGGCGATGAGGGCGTACTTGTCGGCGAAGTGGTAGTAGAACGTGCGCTTCGACACATCGCAGTTGTCGGCGATGTCCTGCACGGTGATCTTGTCGATTGGCCGCGTCTCGCCAAGCTCCATGAGCGACTGCGCGATGAGCTCCTTCGTGCTCGTCCTCTTGACCATAATTCCCCCGTTCCCGTTTGTGTCATTATCGGCCAAACGTGCAAATCTTGCACACGCTCGTTTCGATGGACATGGGCAAGATGACCTGCCGTTCGTACCCTTATTCCATGAGGGCGGCGAATGCCGCAGGATATCCGACGAGAGGGGAAACATGGCATCCATCGGAGTTGAGACCGATCAGGGCAAGTGGATCGCCGCGCTGTGCTGGCACAATTGCGGATCGCGTTGCCTGGTGAAGGTGCTCGTGAAGGACGGCAAGGTCGTGCGCACGAAGACCGACGACACGCACGCCGACACGTGGGAGGACCCGCAGGCGCGCGCGTGCCCCATGGGCTACGCGATGCACCAGCAGATCACGGGCGCGGACCGCATCCTGCACCCGCTGAAGCGCAAGCACTGGAGCCCCGACGCTCCTAACGGCGAGCTGCGCGGGCGCGACACGTGGGAGCGCATCAGCTGGGACGAAGCCATCGATCTTGCCGGCAACGAGCTGCTGAAGGCGCGCGAGAACTACGGCAACGAGTCGATACTTTTCATGAACATCATCAACAGCGAGGGCTACCTGGGCCAGGTGCTCTCGGCGTTCGGCGGCTACGTCGATACGGGCGGAACGCAATCGACCGGCACATTCACGCTGAACACGGGCCTGTTCGGGTTCGAGATGACGGGCGGTAACGACCGCATGGACCTGGAGAACTCCGAGTACATCGTGCTGTACGGCCACAACGCCGCCTGGTGCGCGTTCGGCTACCCGTCGCTGTACCTGAAGCACGCCAAGGAACGCGGCTCAAAGTTCGTCTTCGTCGGTCCTGAGTACTCCGCAACTGCGGGCTTCACCAACGCCGAGTGGATTCCGGTGCGCCCGGGCGAGGACACGGCGCTGTTGCTGGGCGTGGCATACTCGATGATCACGCGCGACCAGGACGGCTCGCTTGTCGACTGGGACTTTCTGAACCGCTGCACGGTTGGGTTCGACGCAGGCCACATGCCCGCGGACGCGACGACCGACGAGTCGTTCAGCGATTACGTGCTGGGCAAATCCGACGGCATTCCCAAGACGCAGGAGTGGGCTAGCGAGCTTTGCGGCACGCCGGTCGAGCTCATCGACCGCCTGGCCGACATCCTGGGCTGCAAGCACGACGTGTCCATCCACAGCAACGGCGCACCGGCGCGCTGCAAGGGCTCCGAGAATTTCCCGCAGATGCTCATGACTATCGCCGCGATGGGCGGCCACTTCGGGCGTCCGGGCAACATGTGCGCAAACGACCAGTACTATGGCGCCATGAACAACGGGGCGATCGCGCTGTTCAACCCCTCGCACCACAACCCGGCGTGCTTCAACAATTGGAACAACCCGGTCGACATGGTGGTGCCCACCGACGCTATCTGGGACGCGGTCATAGAGGGCGAGTACTGGGACGCCGGCAACGCCTGGCCCGTCCCGACGGTCCACGAGCTGCAGCGCCGCACGTGCGACATCCACGTGATCGTGAGCCACCACAACAACTTCCTGGCATCGCAAGCCAACATGAACCGCGGCATCGAGGCGTTCCGCAAGGTCGACTTCGTGTTCGCGAACGCCTACTACCTGAAAGCCGACGCCCAGTACGCCGACATCGTGTTCCCGCTTACCACGCGTTGGGAAAACGACCAGGCATCGGCCTACTGCTTCGGTAAGGACAAGGAGTACGGCTTCGCCTACAACCAGGTGCTCGAGCCGCTCGGCGAGGCTAAGAGCGACCGAGACCTGTGCGAGCTGCTGTGCGCCAAGATCGGCGTGGACTACGCCGAGCTAAATCCGCTATCCGATCGGCAGCGCTGGTTCAACCAGTCCGACCAGGCAATGGTCCTCAACCCCGCTGCGGCGGACCCCTCGCAGATGTACATCCCGCTCGTCGAGACGACGCAGAAGGACCTGGACGAACTCGGCGTCGAGGGCGCGCCGCATCCGGGCATGGTGCCCGTCAGGAAGTTCCTCGAGGACGGTGTGTACCATGTGAAGCGCGAGGTAGGCGACGTGCACACGAATATTGGCTATACGGCGTTCGTAGCCGACCCCGAAGCCAACCCGCTCGGCACCGCCAGCGGCAAGTTCGAGATCTACTGCCAGGCCAAGAGCGACTTCTACGACCTGATCAACGGCTACGCGAACGGTGGCGAGGGCGCTGCCGATTTCGTGAAGGTGTCGCCTTTGCCCAAGTACCTGGAGCATCCGCTGGGATACCGCGAGTCCCGTTCCGATTGGGAAACGAAGGAGCCCGGCGAGTACCCCATCCAGATGACGCACCTGCACTACCTGCGCCGCGCGCACACCGACTGCGACAACCTGCCGTGGCTGCGCGAGGCGCTGCGCAACCCCGTGTTCGTGAACAAGGCCGACGCCGAGGCGCGCGGCATAAAGACGGGTGACACGGTTCGCGTGTTCAACGGCAACGGGTCGTTTTTGCGCCCCGCCTGCGCGACTCGCACGGTCATGCCAGGCGTCATCATGGTGCCGCACGGGGCTGGCGCGCGCTTCGACGCGGAGAGCGGCTTCGACCTGTCCGGCGCTGACAACGTGTTGACGTCGTCCGACAAGTCGACGACGCCGTTTTTGAATGGATGGAACTCCAACCTGGTGCAATACGGGAAGTACGAGGGCCCGATCGACTTTGTGCCCGACTGTGAGGTCGAGCCCGTCGTGCCGGTCGTCGAATAGCGAGGGGGACGCGACATGAAATACGGATTTTACTTCGATGCCGAGAGCTGCATCGCCTGCCATACCTGCCAGGTGGCGTGCAAGAATGCGCACGACTTGCCCGTGGGCACGAACTATCGAACCGTCCGCTCGTTTTGCACGGGTGAGGGCTTCCAGCCGCGTTGGTACAACGTGTCGGTGAGCCAGCAGGGTTGCGACTTCTGCGCTGGCGTGCGCAACGCCTTCGACGAGCCCGCCTGCGTGGCCGCCTGTCCGCAACGCGCGCTCGAGTTCGGCGACATCGACGAGCTGCGCGCCAAGCATGCAGGCGAGCCGCTCGCCGACGGTTGCCCCGCCGTACCTCACGAGACGCTGGCCAACCCGAACTTCATCATGCGCGTGAAGGACTGCATGGCCGATGCCGACTTCGACGAGATGATGGTGTAGCGCAAACGCGATTCGAAGCGGGTGAAACACGGTACCAGGTACCGTGTTTCACTGCCTACGGCGCTCGGTTAACGGCATAATGTTTCGTGAGAAGAATCTGATTGAAGAAAGGGCGCGCCATGGGGAAGCCGAACGTGATAATCCTCAGCGGATTCCTCGGTTCGGGGAAGACGACGGTGCTCGTGCGGATGATAGAGCGCCTGCGTGAACGCGAAGGGGCCGACTACCGCATAGCCATCGTCGAGAACGAGATAGGGTCGGCGTCGGTCGACTCGAGCATAATCCAGGAGGCGGGCTACTCGGTTACCGAGATGCTGTCGGGGTGCGTGTGCTGCACGCTCATCGGCCAGCTCGTGCCGGCGCTGAGCAAGCTCGAGGAAGAGCTAGACCCGCATCTGGTCATCCTGGAGGCAACGGGCATGGCCTCGCCTGGCTCGATGGCCGATAACCTGGCCAAGTACGGCGGCTACCCTGTGCGCATCGTGACGCTGGTGGACGCCTCGCGCTGGCGGCGCATAAAGCTGGCGCTGCAGATACTGCTCGAGGCCCAGGTGGAGCCAGCCGACATCGTGTGCGTGAACAAGGTGGACCTGGCAGACGAAGGCACGCTCGCGGAGGTGGATGCAGACATCCGCGCGATCAACCCCGGCGTGGGAGTCGTGCACCTCTCCGCAAGCACGCCGGTAGACGCCGGCTTGCTCGACGAAGTGCTGGGAGGTTTGTCATGAGCGACATTTACGAGGAACACGGACCCGATTGCACGTGCGGCTGCCACGACCATGATCACGAACACCGCCATGACCACGACCACGCCACCCACGATGCCTTCGAGACGGACGCGGCCTCCATCTCGCTCGAGGCCCACACGCACGAGCAGGCGGCCACGGTCTCGCTCGACATCCATCCGAAAACGGGGAATGCCATCGCGTTTTCAAGTCTCGTGGACTCCATGAAAACCATTGCCGACGAAGCCGAAACCGCCGGTGGTGTCGTGGGCCACATCAAGGCCTACGCGCGCGACGGGGTCTCGTTTGCCCACGCCTCGGTGACCGCGCCTGACCTGCCGCCAGTCTGTGAGGGCAACGTGCAAGCATCGTTTGGCGCTGACGCAACCATTCAGCTCGTCTCTATCGTGCTGCTCGTCGACCTGGATGATCTAGCTGCCATCTGTCGTAAGGCGATAGCGTAGCTCACGGTGCTATAAGCTTCCATTCCTCCAATCCGAGCGAACCCACTCGCCCAGCGTTCGGGCCCAGCGTTTGCTGGATTGCTTAAATTGGGTGAAGAGCATGGGCGCGCGTCCATCCCGCCCGACACTCAATCGAATGACGCTACGCGGCGTGCGGTTTGCCCCCAGGATTCGAGATTAGCGTGCACAAGTTTGCACAAGTTCATTCTCTTGCTCGAGTCCCGGTAGATAGGTGCGGACATGTTTCGCGGCTTCGCTGCCAGCGATCGAGGCGAGGTCGCGCACCATGCGAAGAAGCGTGGAGCGCATGTCTGCGGGCGGTTTCGCCATCGCACCAGCTATGGCGCGGGCGGTTTCCGAGCGATTTTCGGAAAACTCGCGCCAGGTATCGGCATCTGCTGAGCAGATAATACCGTATACGGCGTCGATGAACAGCTCTCGTTTTTCGGGTTCGTATGATTTCGCCCAGCTGTTCATGGTGCTCGACAGGACGGCGGCTTCGGGGCTTATCCTGCCCGCGTCGACGAAGCTGCCGTTCTCGATAATCCAATGCGTCGAAGCGTGCTGCGCGAACAGTACGCCCGTCGAGCGTACAACGCGGTAGTCGGCTTGGCTTTCCATCAGCATGCCGAACACGCTGCTCTCAGGCACGGTCTTATCGAGCTTCGCCTTATAGGCCGGGTTATCGATGCGATTGCTAACCTTGAACGCAAAGCCGGGGCCGTCGTGGTTGTAGATGCGATCGACCTTTGCAAACGTTCGATCTTGGCACGTGAGCGCCGCGTACTCTGCCAAATTGCCGCCTTTGCTGTGGCCGCCCACGTACAGGTGCGTATGGTTGGTGCCGGCGATGTCTTCGAGGTAGTTGCGCGCGCTGACTTGGCTAGGCACCTCCTTCATGAACGTCAGGTTGAAATCTTCCTTCCAACCT
>JAFUBE010000678.1 GCA_017460365.1 Eggerthellaceae bacterium | reverse complement strand
GGGCATATCTACAGAACTGAGCGCAGATCCTCTGCTGAAGCCGTCTGACGAGGGCTCGCTCAGGCTCGGTGCATTCGACCAGTTCCTCGAGAACCACGAGCTTTCGATGGAAGAACGCGAACCTCTCGTCATCAGCCTCCTCGACCAAACCACGCTCAACTACAACCTCATCGACGGAGAAGCCTATCGCGGATGCGTGACGATCCACTATACGCATCGCGCGTTCAAACCAAGCGACAAGCCCCTCATCAAGGTGCTTGGACGTGCCGTGATGAATGCCATCTCGAAGCATTCGATACGCTCCCCTGAAGGTCCCGGCTCACTTCGCCAGGCGCTTCAGGGGCTCGTCGAGGAACGTCCGCTCGACTCCGTCGAGCGAGATGTCGTCCTCGGCGCCAACAAGGGAGAACGATACGTCTGTATGCGCATGAAACGCTCAAGCAAGCTTGAGCAACTCCCGCTCGGCTACGTCAGGAACGCGGTGGAATCGGCATTTCCACGGAGCGTCGTCTTCGAGTACAGGAAGAACTCGATCGTTGCGGTTTTGCGCATCGGAGACATGGATTCGGAAGCATACCGCCAGGCCATCGCCGAGGGTGTGACTCCCTTCATCGGGTCGATGGAAATGAAAGCCGGGATCTCCAATCCCTTCGATGACCTTCGAAGCGTTCGATCTTTATACCTCCAAGCGGACGCTGCGCTCGATATAGGAGTGCTCTTCGCGCCGTCAGAGAATCTCTATTTCTTCAATGATTATGCATTGCACGAGATGGTGATGGATATGGCGAGCGTCCATCAAATCGACACCCTGCTTGATGAGGGTCTCAGAAAGCTGATCGAACATGATGCGAATTCGTCGACAAGCTATGTGTCGACGCTCCAATCTTTTCTCAATAACGAATCGAGCGTTGCAAAGACCGCAGCGGAGTTATATGTGCATAGGTCGACGCTTATGGAGCGCCTATCGCGGATAAGGCGATTCCTCGGCATTGACCTTGACGATCCCGACGAGCGGCTGAGGTTGCAGGTTCTGCTGAAGGCGATACAAGTCCGCGACGAATTGCGAGATCAGGGCAGCGAATAGCAAGCAGGCCGGGCAACATGTCCGACCTGCTTTGGAGCGGCAGCAAAACGTTCGCTTGCTGCCATGTTGCCTTAGCGCGATTACTCTTCGATGGCCCTCAGACGAGCGTCGATCTCGTCCAAAGCATCAGCGAGCTCCTTTGCCTGCGGGAAGCTCGCGAGCTTGCGCAGTGTCAGGCCCATGACCATCTTCATCTGCTTATCCGTGGTAAAGCCCGGAGAGTACTCGGAAATGATCGCAGCAGCCTCTGGGCACTTTGCCAGCTTCTTGCACTTGTCGTCAACGGAATAACCCATTTCAGCCTCCTAATCGGCGCCTTCACGCCATCGTTTTTCCTTGGCCTCGGGAACACCCGATGCGCTTACGAAACGATTGTGCGTCCTCGAGCCTGAGTGGTCATTCCGCATATCAGAGGTAATCTCATGCACGTAACCGTACATTTCGTAGGGTTAGATTCGCGAGCATGCGGACGCACTATGCAACCGATATGGTTATATGTGCAACCTAGCATGTGTAGCCAACTGGCTACCAATTTCGGTTTTGCTGCAGAGTTTCCGCAGGTAGACCGCCATATG
>JAFUBE010000677.1 GCA_017460365.1 Eggerthellaceae bacterium | reverse complement strand
GCGTGGATTTTTCTAAGGCAAGCGCAGACCTAAGTCACGAGGGGTGTGAACTGTAACAGTGTTACTCAAACGTGTCTCACGGCAGCCTACAGAAAGCATTTGCCTCCACTTTGAACACGTCCGCTATTTGATCACCGGAAGGGATACCATGAACACGGCCCCGCCCCCGGGAACATCCTCCACGCGGACATTTCCGCCCATGGATTCCGCAGCGTGCTTAACGATGGCGAGTCCGAGCCCCGTTCCGCCGGTCTCGCGAGAGCGACTCGGGTCCGCGCGGAAGAACCGCTCGAAAACACGCTCCTTCAACTCATCGGGGACACCGGGGCCCTCGTCGGCGATGGAGAGCGTCACGACGTTTCCGGAAGACGCGATGCTCACAGATACCGTGCCGCCCTCTGGGCTGTACTTTATGGCGTTGTCCACGAGATTGTAGGCCATCTGCTCCGCTATGGCCGGGTTGCCCGATACAGCTGCGTCGTCCGAAAGGTCGGCCAGCAACGAGACGCCCTTAGCCTCGGCCGCAGGGCGCAGGCGCTCGACCACGCGCTGGCACGTGCCCGCAAGCGGCACCCTCTCCGCTTCGCCCCCGTCCTCCTCCAGGCGCGACAACACCAGAACGTCGTCGATGAGGCAGCGCATGCTCTCCGACTCCCGCCGGATGATGCCCGAGAAGTGCGGGACATCCTCCTGGACGACGAGTCCTCCCTCCATGAGCTCGGCGTATCCGCCTATCACCTGCAGAGGCGTCTTCATCTCGTGGCTGACATTTGCCGTGAACTCGCGCCGCAGGTCCACGGACTTCTCCAGCTGGGCGCGCTGCGCATCCACGCGCTTCAACAGTGGCTGCAGCTCGTCGTAGGCGTCGTTGTCAAGCGGGCGCGCGAGGTCGATGCCGTGCAGCGGCTTAACGATCGCACGTGTGATCAACCTCGATGCAAGCAGCGACAGCAGGAACGCGGCCGCCATCGCCGCCACGAGCGGAACGGCCATCCCGCCGAGGAAGGACGCGAGAGAGACGCGCGTCTCGGCGAGCCTGACGACGACTCCGTCTCGAACCAGTGCCGCCGCGTAGAGGCTGTCTTCCCCGAGCGTCTCCGAGCGCCGCATGACGCAGGCCTGCCCGGAGTCCCTCGCCCGGACGACCTCTACGCGCTCGGAGTGGTTCTCCATGGAGGTCGGGTCGGCGTAGCTGTCGTAGAGCACTGTGCCGTCGGCCGCCACGAGCGTCGCTCGCGTCTCTACAAACGGTGTCTTTGCTAGCTCGACGGCCATGGCCTCGCCGTCCGGCTGCCCCTCGAGTGCGCTTGCGCAGGCCTGCGCTTGCGCGAGAAGGCGGTCCTCGGCGTCGCGTTCGTACGCGAGGAAGCTTGCTGTGGTGACGGCAACGCCGACGAGCGCCGATATCGCGAGCGACACGGCGAAGAACAGGGCGAACGCCCTTCCCGCCAGGCTCTTTCGCCCACCGTCCGTCATCGGGAGGCCTCCCTTATGCGGTACCCCACTCCTCGGACCGTCTGGACAAGGTCCCCGGCGCCGGGGCGCGCGTCGTTCAGCTTGCGTCTCAGGGTCTGCACGTGCGCGTCGACCGTGCGCGTCTCGCCGATGAACGTTATGTTCCAAACCGATTCGAGGAGCTGCGCGCGGCTGAGCGCATGTCCCCGCTCTTGGAGCAGCATGCGCAGCAGGTCGAACTCTTTGAGCGTGAGGTCGAGCGGCTCCCCGCCCGCGTACGCCTCATGTGCCGCCTTGTCCAGCTCGATGCACCCGCAGCGCAGCTTGGCCAGCGCTTCCGGCGCGGATACGCGGCGCGCTCGCCGCAGGAGGGCGTTGCACCTGCTCACCAGCTCCATCATGCCGAAGGGCTTCGCGAGGTAGTCGTCGGCGCCCGCGTCGAGCCCAGTCACCTTGTCGTACTCGGTGCCCTTCGCGGTGAGCATCATGACGGGGACGTCGCGTAAGGCGGCATTGGCGCGAATCTCCGAGAGGATCCCGAGCCCGTCGACGCCCGGTAGCATTATGTCCAGCAGGACGAGGTCCGGGGGCGCCTCCGCGCATGCCGAGAAGAAAGGCCCCGCATCGGGGAAGCCCTCCGCGTCGAGCCCCGCCTGCCTGAGGGCGTACAGAGCGAGCTCGCGTATGTTCGCGTCATCTTCTACGTAGTAGATCATGGCTGTATTTTACTTCCAGCCAGCTCCACAAAGCCGCGCCCCAGTGTCAAGATTTGGCAAAATCTCGGCCTCACGTGTTCTCTATGAGTATCGCCTCGAGGCATTCGGCTGCGCCCTCGATGGCGTCCGACGATTTCTCGATGGCGGACAGCATCGAATGGGCGATCCTCCTCGCCTCGCCGTCGACGTTCGACTTCCCGTAGAGCTCGCGAACGGCTTCGATGTAGACGCGGTCGCATTCGCATTCCGCGTCCTGCGAGGCGACGAGGTGCCGCTTCACCTCCTCGAAGCGGTTGAGTCTCGAATCCATGAGCCCGACGGCCTCCTCGAGCGATCCCGCCGACTTCGCGACGAGGGCCGCCATGGTGCGCCCCGCCGGTTCTACGCCCGTGCAGTGGTAGTAGTACGCCCGTATCGCTATGTCCTCGATCGCATCGCACACGTCGTCGATGGCGTTTGCGAGCGTCGCCATGCTTCCGCGCTCGTAGGGGACGACGAAATCTGCGAGCAGGCGCGCGTGAATCTGGTGGCACACCTCGTCGGCATCGTTCTCGACCGTGTGCAGCGAGTCGACAAGTTCGCGTGACCCGAAATCGCCCGAATCGAGCGAGCTTGCCAGGTTGCAGGCGAGTTCGTGTGCGTAACCCGCTTGCTTCGCGTACGCTTCAAAGTAATTGAACCCGTCATCCTTGTTAAACATCGGCTTCCTCCTATAAGTTGCTTTGTCGATCATCTTCTTGCCTCGTCCGATTGGGTCTCCTACGAGACCAGCAGTGCCGCCTCGGTGAATAGGAACGCGAGCAGGCCGCATCCCGGGAAGGTCAGGACCCAGGTGAGCACCATGTTCTTCGCAAGGTCCCACTTCACAGCCCTTACTCGCTCCTCCGCCCCGACGCCCATGATCGCGGTGGTCTTCGTGTGGGTCGTGGACACCGGCATGCCCGTGAATGTCGCGATCCCGATGCAGAAGCAGGCCGAAAGGCAGGCGGCGAACCCTTGGCGCTGGTCCATCTTCACCATGTTCATGCCCACGCTCTTGATGATTTTCCGCCCGCCGACGGCCGTTCCAAAGCTCATGGTCAGGCTGACGAGCACCACCATCCAGATCGGAAATCCCTCCATCGAGGATGTCCCGTAGACGCCGAGCATGACGGCGAGCATGGTGAGGCTGAGGAACTTCTGGCCGTCTTGCGCGCCATGCAGCATGGCGACGCCGGCGCCTGCGGCGATCTGCGCCCACTTGAAGAACGCGTTGGCGCCCCTGCGGGAGACACCCCCACAAACGACCTTGATAAGGCGGGCAAACAGCCAGCCGGTGCCGAAGCCCAGGCCAGTGCTGATCACGAGCCCGTACAGGACCTTCGCCCATTGGTCGAAATTAACGCCTGACAGCCCTCCCTGGAGGGCGATGGCGGCGCCGGTGATCCCCGCGCTTAGGGAATGGCTCTGGCTCGTCGGTATGCCCATAGCCCACGCCGCCGCGCCCCAGACGATGATGGCCGCCATCGCGGCCGCAAGGGCGATGAGCGCCGCGTCGTTGTCCCCGCCGAAATCGACCATGCCGAAGATGGTGCTCGCTACCGCCGTGCTCACCATCGTGATGAGGACCATACCGACGAAATTGCAGGCTGCAGCCATGATGATCGCGGGCCCCGGGCGCATCGCCCGCGTCCCCACGACCGTCGCAATCGCGTTGGGCGCATCGGTCGCCCCGTTGACAACGGTCGCCCCTAGGCAGAGCAGTATGATGACCCCAAGAATCGGGTTTGCTGCAATCGCGCCGACCACGGCTTCCGCGTTTATCTCCAAGGTTTCTCCTCCCATCGCGTTTCAGATGCAGAAACGATGCTAGGGAGGCCTCGTAAAGCCTGTGGAAGACGAACGTCAAATCTTCGCAAAGCTTCTGAACGGATGCTTCATAGGGGGCGCGGGGCATCCCCCGCAGAAGCGCGCAGCAGCGCGTCCTATGGCGTATTGGCGAATCACGTTTGCACATGGACGCCAAGCGGCGGGTGACAGATCTCGAGCGCCACCAACCGCCGACTTGCAAGCCAATGCAAACATTTCGATATACGCTATAGGCTGCTTGCTAACCCTTTCTGAGACCAGTGGCTTGGATGTCTGGTATCTGGTTGTTTTGGCAAGGTGTGGGCGGACGGCGCCCGTACGAGGGTGAGCGGCTGCGGCTCGCGCTTGCTCATGGGGGAAGATGGTGTATATGGGAGCGAACAGAGGGAACGCTCCGAAACCGTGAGACACGCGTGAGATACGGTCAGCGCACTTCGATCGACGAAAAGCAGCGACGCCTTTCCGGCGTGAGTGGCGCTGCGTCACGGGTTTCGTGATGCTGCGTTATTCACTGCACGCGTGCGCAAGCAGCGGCATTCAAAATGCAGTTACGAACTGTAAATCAGCAGTTCAGAAACCATATATGGACGAATCCGGTCTATTGGGCCGGATTCGCGATCGAGTCTTTCTGTCTCCGCTTATACGGGCTTTGCCAAGAACTTACGTGGAGTCATCAACGCGCTCGCAAGGGCACGCCGGAGACGTAAAAGATGGGAAATCATTATTCCCACTCAACTGTCACAAGGCAAGTTTCCACTCTCTAACAGTTTGCCGTCTCGTGTCTTCCCGTACCGTCACGTGCACGCACGTGGCGCTTCGTTATTGGGGAGTATTTTTGCGAAGCGGCTCCAAGGGTGTACTCACCTGTACTCACCGCTGAGTACACTTTTTGTACTCACCCCTCGGGGAGTAGTCACAAGACCCTCGGGGAGTGATTAAAACCGCAGGTAGTTATTGGGGAGTATTACTCACTTTTCGGGGGGTGAGTACAGATTGGCCCGCAGACCGCGAGCCGCCATATTCTTCTCTCGCTATCTCCAGGAAGCGCGGGACGATGCCGCCGCGCTTGGCATTGCGGACATACGCACCGAACGTCGCCACGGGACTCCCGCGCCACGCAAGCGCTTTCTGGTTCGGATCGGGCATCGTCTCGACCTCCGGAACGAGTGAGTAGCCGAAGCCCGCGTCGACGAGGCAGAACGCCTCCGTGGTTGTCGAGCACGTGATGGTATCCGCCT
This sequence comes from Eggerthellaceae bacterium, assembly GCA_017460365.1. Taxonomy (GTDB): domain Bacteria; phylum Actinomycetota; class Coriobacteriia; order Coriobacteriales; family Eggerthellaceae; genus UBA9715. Next base: position 471 of record JAFUBE010000677.1, on the reverse strand, counting down.
CATCGGTCCTGGGGATTGCACCCTGGGCCGCGGAGCCCTTCCTGCGGATGTTCGCCGGCAGGCAGACAACCTGCGGATAGCCGGAGACCTCCTCGAGGCCCACCTCGTCGAGGGACGCCAGGGGCGAGTCCTTGCGCACGATGCAGCTGAGCCCTCCTGTGATCAACGGCTTGAACAGAATGCCGCCGCCTTCCGGTACCGTGCTCTTGAACCCAAGGACGATGTCGAGCTGCTCGCGCACGAGTCGGTCAAGGTTCGCATCCCGGGCCCCGAGGCTCAGCGTCACGTGAAAGCCCTCGTGTTCCGCGCGGAGCCGATCGAGCACTGCTGAGAGGCGCAAGAGGTCGTTCGGATCGGAGTAGCCTATGGCGAGCTCCGTCCCCTCGGCTTCTTCTGCGCGCGCTCCGCGGCTGCGTAGGACATCCGCAGGATCTCCCTCGCATCGGGCAGGAATGACGCGCCGAACGCGGT
>JAFUBE010000676.1 GCA_017460365.1 Eggerthellaceae bacterium | reverse complement strand
GCCTTGAAGCCCTCCTTGAGCAGCCCGCAGTCTTCTCGGCCTTGCGCCAATGCTCCGGCGCGCGTCGCCGCATGCAATGCCTGTTGCGGCGTGACGAGCGTGGGATCGAGCATGTTCCCCTTCGGCAGCATGGCCATGAGGTACATGTCTTGGAACATGTCGTGATTGTTGTTCGAAGCCATCCCGTCAGTGCCGAGTGCGACGTTAACGCCCGCTTCGAGCATAGCGGCGACGGGCGCAAAACCGCTCGACAGCTTCATGTTGGATGCCGGATTGTGGGCGACCGTCACGTTATGCTTCGCGAGGATTGCGATGTCGGCATCGTCGACCCAAACGCAATGCGCCGCGATTGCCGGCACGTCGAACGCGCCGAGAGATTCGAGCCATTGCACGGGCGACATGCCGTCGTGCCGCGTGCGGCAATCCTCTACCTCCGACTTCGTCTCGGACACGTGCACGTGCATGCGCGTTCCCTTCTCGCGCGCCCAGTCGAACACGCTTTTCGCCGTCACGTCGTTGTTCGTGTATTCGGCGTGGATGCAGCCTTCGAAGAGAATGCGCCCCCCGGCCATGCCGTCGATATTGGCAATTCCGTCTTCCATCTCGGCAAACACCGGATATTCTTGGATCGGTTTCGGCTCGAAGGCGAGCGGGGACGTGCACAGGTTCGCCTTCATGCCGAGCTCGTCGACCGCTCGGGCCCGTTCAGGCGTGTGGTAATACATGTCCGAGAAGCTCACCACGCCGTAGCGCAGCATTTCAGCGCCTGCGAGCAGCGTCGCCCAGTAGTTGTCTTCGGCGGTCATCTTACCCTCGAACGGCCAGCATTTCTGCTCGAGCCAAGCCTGCAGCGGCAGGTTCTCGGCGTATCCGCGCAGCAGGGTCATCGGCGCATGCGCATGGGCGTTGTAGAGCGCGGGCATGAGCAGCTTGCCGGAGCCGTCGTAGGTCTCGCCATACTGCTGCGCATCGACGGGCGCATCGGAACCGATGTAGGCGATCACGCCACCTGCAACCCCCACCCACTGATGGTGCCGGCAACCGAAATCCTCGTCGATGATCGCAATGTCTTTGAACAGCATCGTGCGGTACTCCTTTCAATAGGTGTTTCAATTATATGACTAGGTCGACTATCAAGTATCGGAATGCGAAATATCAGGCGCGCGGACACAGTAAAAAAATTTTGAAAAGTTGAAAGGTTTTGGAAAGCTGAATCGTGTTGTAAATAGAGACGAAAGAGCACGATGCGATAGGAGGTAGTTTCAGGACACACTCTTCGGGCAAAGCGACTGGGCGAACACGTTCTTCCTCCCTTCCTTCCCTCCCTCCCCTTTCATGAACGGTTTTACGCCTCTCGTTCACTCGGTCGCAACGCATCGGCTCTTGCGTATCCCTCCCCAAGGGGCGGCTTCCAGACAGGAGGTCGCCCCCGTCTTTTCCTGGTGTCATATAATGACAGCATGCATTTTCGACAATTGAGACTAGTGAGGCCTATGGCTAACGAGAAGACTGCCCTATCGGCAACCAAGCTTTTCTGGGGGCGCACGGAAAAGCTTCCCTTGTACATACGCGTCGGCGGGCTCGTCTTCGTAGTTGCGGCCATCGCGTCGATGTCGTTTTGCCAGCTCGGCTTCTGGCCGATAGGCGAACTCGACGCTGCGGCCATCTACCTCGTCCTGCTCTTGGCACCCGTCATGATGGGCGCGATCGCCTTCGGCCCTGTGACGGGCACTTTGCTCGGGTTGTTCGGCGGGTTCATCGCGTTCGTCCACGCCACCTTCTTGCCTCTGGACTCGTTCGAAACATACTATTTCGGCACGCCGCTCAACACGGTTGCGCTCTTCGGCTTCTCGGCGCTCGCCGCCGGGCTGTTGTTCGACCTCGCGCTCAAGCGAGACCCGCAGGGCTTCAAGCGAATCGCGCTCATAATCGTCGTGAGCATCGTCGTGTCGTTTTTGGCGAGCATGCTGTCGTTTACGACCATGCTGCTGATGATCGGCGGGTTCGATCTCTATAACCTGGCACATGCGTATCTGGGCATCAGCTTCTCGGCTTCCATGATTCAGGCGCTCTTGGATTCCGCGCTCATTGCAGTGCTGTGCCTTGTAACCGACTTCCTCGTGCGCAACGTGAGGGACCGCGCCGCCGAACGCAGGCTGTTCTCCGTGTTCCGCAACTTCCTCATGCTCGTCTCGGCCATCGTGTTCATGGTTGCCAGCGCAGCCATCTTCACGAACGCCACGATCCAGGAGCTCGGCAACTCCATGGAAGACCTCGATGCCGAGCTGGCCAATTTTCAAAGCCAGCTCACCATGCAACCCGATATCAACGCGCAACTGCTCCTGAGCGGATACGACAAAGAGCAGGGCGTCGTCTTCACCACGAACAGCCGGGGTGTCATCCTGGCTTCGAACGACGGCAAGAAATTCAAGGTTGGCACGTCGTTCATCGTGGATATCGGCGAAGGGGATTACCTCGGCGACGAAGCCGCAGTCGAATCGCTTCTCGAATACTATTCATCGGGAAGGGAACCGATAGTCGCCGTCCCGGACACAAACGACGACCTCACGCTTAACGCAGCCCTCGCTTACATGGGGGTCAGGAAGTGCGCGGACGGCTATATCGTGCTCTACCGCACGTCTGACCAGGTGTTCGCCAGCCGCCCGAGCACCATGGCGTCTTCGTCGGCGCTTGCGCTTATCCTCGTCGTGGCAATCGGCATACTCGCCTCCATCCTCGTCCGCAGGCTCATCGTGAGCCGCATCGACGAGACGAACCTCTCGCTCGCGAAAATAACTGCGGGCAATCTCGACGAGCGCGTTCCCGAGCAGTCGACAGTCGAATTTACATCGCTCGCCAATGGCATCAACACCACCGTTCAGACCCTCGGCGATACGATCGACGAGATTGCAAGGCGAAACGAGCAGGATCTCGCCACGGCCAAAACCATCCAGGAGTCGTCCTTGCCGACGGAGTTCCCAGCCTTCCCCGACAACGGCAAGCTCGACATCTACGCATCCATGAAGACGGCAAAGGAAGTCGGCGGCGATTTCTACGACTTCTTCCCCATCGAGGACACGACGAAGATCGGATTCGTCATGGCCGACGTGTCGGGCAAGGGGATCCCGGCGGCGCTGTTCATGATGGCAGCCCGCAGCCAGCTGCGCAACTTCATGGAGGCCGGGTTGCCGGTGAACGAAGCGGTCGACGCCGCAAACCACCAGCTGTGCATCGGAAACGAAGCCGGGATGTTCGTGACCTGCTGGGTCGGCGAACTCGACTACGAAACGGGAGAGCTCGCCTTCGTGAATGGCGGCCACAATCCGCCCATGCTCCTGCACGACGGCACGTGGAACTGGATGACGGAGGTTTCCGGCATGCCGCTCGGACTATTCGATGGCATCCCCTATGAGCTTCATACGCTGCAGATGGCGGTCGGCGACATGCTTTACACCTATACCGACGGCGTCACCGAGGCGATGAGCGCCACTGACGAGCTGTTCGGCGAAGACCGCCTGAATGCGGTGCTCACCAAGAGCAAGGATCTGAATCCTCGCTCGGTAGGCGTCGCGGTGCGTCGCGCCCTCACCGACTACACGCATGACGCGGAGCAGTCCGACGACATCACGATGCTCATATTGAAATACGGCGTGCCACCCGAGACCGAGGCCGTCATGACGCTTGTGGCAAACGGCTCCCAGCTCGTGCACGTGCGCAACTTCATCAATGCGGAACTCGACCGCAGGAAAGCACCCCAGCACGTCTATTACGAGGTCGACGTCTTCGCAGAGCGGTTGTTCGTCGATATATGCCGCCACGCATTCCCCGACGCCACGCCCGACAACCCTGGCGAAGTGAGCATCGGGTTCGAATACCAGGCGAACCCTCCCACGCTCAAGGTCAGGCTCACGGCCGACGGGTCTCCGTACAACCCGCTCACAGAAATCGACGCTCCGGCACCCGGCGATACCGACGAGCTGCCCGACAGCCAGATACCGCTCGGAGAGTCGGGCGCGGTGGACGAGGCGTCTTATGAGCGGGTAGGCGGCAGAAACATCATCAGGTTTACGAAGAGTTGGTAATTCACGAACAATGTAGGAGATGGCGCTTCATGTCGACCATTACTAAATCCAGTTCCACGCAGGTACTTTCCAAATTCATCTTGATCGCTCTTTGTTCCCTTTGCTTGCTCTCCCTCTGCTGTTGCGCGGGCAAATCAGGCGAGGAGGGCATCGTCGAGCATGCCGTCAAGTATGCAAATGCCAGGTCTTCGCTCGACATGACTTCGGCGTGCGTGGTGAGATCGGTGCCCGACGCAAAGGTCGAAATCTCGGTTATGAATCTTAAAGACGCATCGGATGGCGCGAGGGAAATCGAGGTCGAACCAGCCGTCATCTCCGATACGATCGCTTCATGGTCCGCAGACGAGTGGGCTGTGAATCGAGACGACCTGTACTTCAATTTCGCAGCCCATTTCACCGTCATCTGCAAGCAGGCCCACGAACTCGGCGACCTGCCTGAGAACTATTCGCTCACATGCCCCGATTACATGGTCGTATACGACTCGAAGAGAAGCAGCGGCTTTATCGTGACTTCGACCGGCGTTTACCAGAAAACGAACGACCCCGATAACCCCAAGGGCGACGCGATTGTTCTGACAGACTCAGCCTTATAAGACCGACTTGAAATCCTTGAGAGATCCAATGGCATGAATAGCGCCCACGAGGGCAAAGCCAAGCAACAAGTTAGGCACCACGCTCATCTTCTCTTCACTCAAGCCTTGGTACCCGAGAAGAAGAAGAGATCCCGCAATCACGGCAATGATGGCCTTTTTCGGAAGCATGGTTCCTCCTTTTCGTCCTTATTCCCCTGCTATTCCGCTCGCTCCTGCTCTCAACGATTCCATGCTAACGCATAGGCTACCGTTTTAGTCTGGGAAAACCGTCATTCCCACAGCCACGGAAACGCGTCTTTTCCCTCATCCCGGACGCGCGCCCCGCCTCCCGCCGGGCCCGAGCAAGGCACCGCAGCGCGAAACCGCTACCCCACGTACTGCCAGACCCAACGTGGGGTAGTTT
>JAFUBE010000675.1 GCA_017460365.1 Eggerthellaceae bacterium | reverse complement strand
GGTAGCCGGCCTTCTGCACGACAGACGCGATGCTTTCGGTCCCCGCGAGGCTGACATCGTCGAGCGCGATTCCGGTGGCGGAAACGGCTCCACGCGTGTAGCGCTTCACGCGAGAGGACGCCGTGATCTTGCGGACGCGGCCTTCTTCGGTGGCTACCGATAGGGTGCCGGCGCCGAGCGATTCGATCTCGATGACCATAGATCCGCGCAGCTCGTCGGCATGCTCCTCGAGGAACGCGCGCGCACCGTCGTGGCCTTCGCCGTCGGAGCCCATGGCCACGAACCAGATCTCGGTGTTGAACTGCGGGTTGCGGAAATGGTAGATCTGCTCGATTTCGCCGGTGAGCGAACGGTCGACCTCGGCGTCGGGCAGCTCTTCGGGAACGATCGTGTCGGCATCGGAGTCGGCACCCGAGCGCATGTTCACATGGCCGAGCTGCTTGCGCGAGTAGGCGCCGCCTTGCCACCTGCGACGCGTGCGGCGGTCGTCGTCTCCCGACCCGAACTCCTCGAAGTCGTCATCGTCGTCGAAGTACTGGTCGTCGCGGAAGCTGTCCCAGCTGCCGCGTTCACGACCGACGTGGCGCGCCTCGAAGTCGTCGTCGACTTTGAGCCACTCCTGGAGCGTGTCTTTCAAGTCGTCGGATTCGTTGCCGCGAAGGCGACCGAGCAGGTTGCCCGCGCGCGACCGGGGCCCTTCCATGTTGTCGTCGCTGGGCTCTTCCGCCAGCTGCGGCTCCTCGATGGGCGTCGGCACGTTCACCACGGATGGAACGTTGCTCGCGGCCGCATGGCGTGCTGCCGCGCGGTTCGCCGCAGCAGCCGAGGTGTTCGGCGTGGAGGCGCTGTCTTTCTGGTCTTCCTGGCCGACCGGCCTGATGAGGCCGGAAAGCGACGGCACGTTCGTGCGCAGCTTGCGCAACATGCCCGAACGCGACGGACTCGAGACGACGGCCGGGGCGGCAGCCTCGGAACGCTCGGGGGCCGCAGGGTCGATCGAGGGCAATCTGGTGATGAGCTCGCGCGCGACCGGTCCAGGGGTGATAACGGGCACGTCTTCGACGACGGCGGGAACATCGAGGTTGGGAGCCGGTGCGGCTGGCGCAACGGCCGCCTCGGCGGCATCTGCAGCTTCGAGTTCGGCGACGATCTCCGCTGCGGGAATCGGCGCCGCCATGGCGATGGTGCTGCCAGGCGCAGAACCGCTCGCGGCAACTGCTGGTGCGGGCTCGGGCGATTCGGGAGCTGGTGCGGGCTCGGCAGGTTCACTCACGTTCGCCTCGATGGCGGCGCGGGCCTCTTCCTCGCGTGCACGTAACTCGGCTTCGCGCTGGGCCTGCTCGGCGGCGCGGATCTCCTCTGCCCGGTCGGCACGCTCGCGTTCCGCGTATTCTATCGCCTCGGTGTACTTCGAACGTTGAATCTGCGCTGGCTCGCCAGAATCGCCGGCGCGCCGGGCGTTCTTCTGGGCGGCGACGAACCAGCTCGGGGCGTTCTCGAACCCGTCTGCCGTTGCAGGCGCGGATGGCGTTGCAGGCTGTCCCTCGTCGAAGGATTCGGGAGCGTACATCGGAGCGCCTGCATCGTAGGAGTCGTCGTAATCGGCAGGCGCAACGTAACTGCCGCCCCGTTCGTCGGCGAAGGAGTTCACGAGCTTGTCGGCGACGGAGCCGTACACCTTGCGCTCGACCGGCTTGCCGGTGAGGGCTGCGATGGCGGCCTTCGCAGCGAGAAGGCGGTCTTCCTCGTCGTGATGTCCGAGCTCGGATGGCGGGACGAGCTGCTCGGCCTCGTAGCGTATCTGGACTCCCTCCGGGACGAGCCCCGCTTCGCGGGCGGCCTCCTCACCGTGGATGTACAGGTCGTCGTCGGCTTCCTGGGCCAAGTCGGCCTCGCTCACGCTGCCGCGTGATATGCGGCGCGCGATCTCGATGAGGGCAGCGGTGCCCGTGGCGTTGTTGTTCGCGCCCTCGTTGTACGGGGCGCTGCGCATGAGCAAGACCCGCGCGACGGGGAGCAGGCAAATCAGCAGCGCGAGAATGGACAAGACGTTCAACACGATGAGGCCCATCCCGCCGCCGGGCGCAACGAAAATGCGGATGAGCAGTAGGAACGCTTCGACGATCATGGCTGCGACGCAAATGGTCGGCAACGGAAGGCCGATCGACTCGACGCGTGCTACGAGCGGCGGCTTCACGCGGCCGGTATCGTAGTGGGCAACGAGCACGATCTTACGGGAACGCGCCCGCGCCTTCCCGCCCTCCTCGGCTTCGTAGCTCGGCTGGTACTTCGCGACAACGTTCTGGCTCGCGCCCCGCGAAAGTATGCGCGAGATGATCGGCTTGTCGAACGCCTCGAGCGCGTATACGACAGCGGCGGCGGCGCCCAGGATGAACGCCGGTATGGCGAGAATCGGAAAGATCATCGCGAGG
>JAFUBE010000674.1 GCA_017460365.1 Eggerthellaceae bacterium | reverse complement strand
CCGTAGGGCAAGCTCTTGAGCTTGCCGCCGCGCCGCAAGGCGCGGGTTCTTCCATAGCGCCGAAGGCGCGTCACACTTCTCAGCGCCGCCAGGCGCGGATTGCGAAGCGGCCGCACGGCAGCGCCACGCGTTTCGCTGGCGCGCAGCGGCGGGTTCCAATCCTGTGCCGAAGGCGCGCCATACTTTTCTGCAGCGCCATTACGCCCCGTGGGCGCGTTGACGGATGTCGCTTATGATGCCTTGGAGCGCGTTTTGCGTGGTGGTCGGCGACACTTCGGCGAGAAGCGTTTGCGCGACCGAATCGGTAAGGCCGATCTTCATACCGGTCATGAAGATGACGTCTTGAATCTTGTTCTCCTTGGCGTAGTCGACCAGATTCTCGGTCGTGTCGCGGAAGTCGATCACGTGAATCGTTTCGTAGTGGTCTACGAGGTTCGGCACGAATGCGCAGCCGTACGAGTCCTTCACCACCAAGCACGATGAACCGTCGGTGATCTTCGGGTTGCGGATGATCTCGAGCGGCTGGTCGCCGGCGATAAAAGCGCTGTACTTGTACGACGGCTCCCAGCTGGCGGCCTCTTCGTTCACGATCTTGCCGGTTACCTCTTCGCCGTTCGACGTCCAATACGTCATCTCGTTCGTGTCGGCGGGCACCCACGCCTGCACTTCGTCGGGCGCAACGTAGCCCATCGCCGCAATCGTGTCGTAGTACGTTCCCTCGAAACCGCCGAGGTTGAGCTCGCTCCACGACGACATGCTCTTCGGCGTGATGCCCTTCATCTTGCAGAACTCGACGTACGCGTAGTACGCGCCGAGCTGCGTCCAGTGGTGGTCGGTGTGGAAGAACAGGTATTCGTCGCGGTGTTCGCGGATCGTGCTTACGAGCTCGACCGCTTTCACTCGGTCGTCGAAGCGCGTGCGCAGGTAGTCGAGCGTCTGCTGCTGGTCGGATCCGCCGACCGAGGCCTGCTGCTCGTCGCTCAGCGTAATCGAGTTCGCCGGCGCCATGATCGAATACACCGTGGATATGCCATCGAGCTGTTCGGCGGCGGTGTTCATCGCCGTGATGTAGGTGTCGGCCGCGTTTTGCGAGAAGTAGTAGATCGCATAGCCCGAGCCGTCTTGCACGTACACACCCGACATAATGTTCGCCTGGATGTCTTCGGCGACGGCGCGTTCGTCGGGCGCAGCTGCCGGCGGCGTTACTGCAACCGGCTTCACGACCTTGCCCTCTTCCTCCTGCACGGGTATTTCGTCGGCCTTCACGTTGCCGCCGACCATGCCGGTGCCGGTGGTCACGCCGAACAGGCCGTCGATGGCGTGGTCGGCCGCGACCATCGGCTCGCGCAGCGGGTAGGTGTCGGCGTACCAAAGCGACACCTGCGTGAAGTACGACCCGTCGAGGAAGCTCTCCACCGTGAACGCGGGATACTCGGTGAGGTTGCGCATCTCCACTGCCGAAGTGGTGGGGCGGGCGAAGAAGAGCAGGCCGATGACGGCCCCGATCGCCATGATCGCAGCGAATGCCGTGACGCCGAACATGCGCCATCGCGTGATGTAGGTTCGCAGCTGGCGCGATTGGGGGCGATGCGTGCGCTCGGGCGCGGGGGCTTGGGCTTGGGCTTGGGTTTGGGCCTGGGTTTGGGGGGAAGGTGCCACAGCGTGGCGGGCACGTGCTCGCGGTTGCTGCCGTTGTTGCACCTGCTGCCGTTGACGGCGCTGCTCCTGTTGAGTTTGTTGAACCCGCTGTGCTTGCGGAGTCTGCTGCACCTGCTGCCTTTGGGGACGCTGTGTACGCTGCACCTGCTGCGTCCGCAGCGCTGCCGAATCCCGCTGCGCTACCGGATCCCGCTGGTTCCGTTGCGCTTGCACGCGTCGGCGCTGCTGCGCTGCCGGTTCAGCTTGCGCTTCCTGGCGCGCGCTCGGCTGCAGCTGACGTGCGCTCTCTTCCGCCTCGCGGCGTTTCGCGGCTTCCATCATTTCGCGCGGTGTCGGCATACCCCTCCCTTCGGCCTAGAACTGGAAGTAGATGAACGGGTTGTAGCTGGCGCCTGCGAGCGCGATCACAGCAAGCAGCAGCAAGATCGCAGGCGTGATCGCCTCGGTCACGCTGTACACGACGAGCGCCGTGTGGTTGTGTTTCGCGGCGTTGAACAGCGCGCGGTGAATGCGTTGCCCAAGGTTGGTGCATGCGATGCAGCAGAAGATGAGCAGGAAAATGTTCTGCATGAACAGCGTACCCACTTCCATGCTCGTGAAGCCGTTGCCTGCCAGGCCGAAGATGCCGGCGAAGACGCAGCCCATCTCGGCGAAGTTCTCGAAATGGAACAGCACCCAGCCGAAGTACACGACGACGAGCGCGTACACGTGCGCGAGCGCGCGCGGCATCCGGTCGCGGATCACGAACTTCTCGAGCAGCAGGAACGCGGCGAAATACAGCCCCCACAGGATGTAGTTCCAGCTGGCGCCGTGCCACATGCCGGTGAGGAACCACACGATGAGTATGTTGCGCACGTACTGGGCGCGCGAGCAGCGGCTTCCGCCGAGCGGGATGTACACGTAGTCGCGGAAGAAGCTCGAAAGCGAGATGTGCCAGCGGCGCCAAAAATCCTGCACCGACGTGCATTGGTATGGGTAGTTGAAATTCTCGAGGTAGTGGAAGCCCACCATGCGGCCCATGCCGATGGCCATGTCGGAGTACGCCGAGAAGTCGAGGTAGATTTGCAGCGCGAAGAACAGCATGCCGAGCCAATAGCCGGTCGTCACCTGCGTAAAGACGCCGCCGTCGCCGATGGGCAGCAGCGTGTCGGCCACTGCGGCGCACGAGTTTGCGAGCACGGCTTTCTTCGCCAAGCCGATGCAGAAGCGGCGCACGCCGTAGTAGATGTCGGTGCGCGACGGGCGGCGCTGGTCGATCTCGTTTTGCACGGTTTCGTAGCGCACGATGGGGCCGGCGATGCACTGGTGGAACAGCGACGAGTACAGAAGCAGCTTGCCGAAGCTCGGCTGCGCGTGAATTTCGCCGCGGTACACGTCGACCACGTACGAGATTAGCTGGAACGTGTAGAACGAGATGCCGATCGGCAGGATGATTTGGGGGATGAGCTCGGGCACGCCGAACAGTCCCTGGAAATTGCCGAGGATCCAGGTGAGGTACTTGAACACGCCGAGTATGCCGAGCAGCACGACGCATTCGCCGATGAGGAACAGCCGCTTGCGCGCGGGCGTGTCGGCGCGTTCGATCAGCAGCGCGAATAGCCAGCTCGCGAACGTGTCGCCCACGAGCAGCAACAGGAATTGCGGCCCGCCCCACGAGTAGAAGATGAGCGACGAAACCAGCAGCACCACGTTATGCCAGCGCTCGCCGACCAGCGCGTACACGATGAGGTGAATCACCAGGAACACGAAGAGGAACACAAGGCTCGAAAAGACCATGTAGCCTGCGCACTCCTTCCAGGTGAACGTGAGAAAAACGACGAGCTAATGGTACACCAAAAGGACCTGGCGAATAACCTAACGGCTTGCAAATTTGCAACGCATCAGTCGAGTGGAAGCCATCGGCGGAATCGTTGCTCAAGTTCTGGTAAAACCCTTGTATGAAACCAATAGTTTTTATATTATAGAGACAAATATAACTATTGGTTCCATGTAGGGGTTTTAGGAGGATGGCATGATTACGACGAGCGAAGCAGCCCGCCGACTGGCGGTTTCACGTAGTCGGGTTTTAGAACTGATAAAACAGGGGCAACTACAGGCCGACAAGTTATCGGGCGTATGGCTTGTCGACGAGGATTCGGTAGACGAGCGCCTGCGAACAGTGAGCAAAAAGGGCGGCCGACCTCCGCGGGGAAGCGGGAAAGACGACGTTCGGTTCACCTTCATGAACAGAGCACACGCCGTGGCCAACGTGGTGTACAACCGTTTCCGAAAGGAGTTCACGTTTATCGGCAGCTCGCTCGATGCGGCGCGTGCTCCCATCGGGCTTGGCGAAGACCCGCACCAGATTCCGCTATTCGAGTTCAATAGGTGGTGGCGGGGGCGTGGGATTCCCCAGACGCGCAACGGCGTCGATCATCTGCTCCGCGCTGCCGGCGTTGAGGTTCCCGAAGAATTATTGCAGCGAAACCTTGGGTTGTCGCTTTCCGATCAGTATTGGGTTTGCCCTGAGGGTTCGGGCTTGCGTTGGCAAGACGTGAACTTCTTCAACAACGAATTCGAGGAAGTCGACCTGCGCACAGAGCCCTATGCGGAAGGGGGTGCCCACGCGCATCCCGATAATACCTCCGACGGCAACCTCGCCAAATACTGGGTCGTGCGCGATGGCGTGCGAATGTTGAGAAAGGGCGGTCTGCACAACGACCAGGAACCGTACAACGAGGTGGTGGCCACCGCGCTGTACCGGCGGCTTCTCGCCGAAAACGAGTACGTGCCGTACGTGCTCGAAGGCAAGGGATCTGCAGCATGGAGCCTTTGCGCCAATTTTCTTTCCGATGAGGAAGAGTACGTTCCCGCCATGTACGTCGAACGGCTGAAGGAGCAGTCATCCGATGTCAACGATTTCGATCATTACATCGAATGTTGCGAACAGCTGGGCGCCGATGGGGTGCGCGATGCTATTGAGCGCATGATCACGTGCGACGACGTTTTGGCGAACCACGACCGCCACCATCGGAATTTCGGTATCGTTCGCAATGTGGAAACACTCGAATGCCGTCCTGCGCCGATTTTCGACTCGGGGTCGAGTCTGTGGTGCGATGTCGATGCCGAGTCGCTTTCCAGGGGAAAGTTCAAGTTCACGAGCAAGCAGTTCGAAACGAACCCCGCGCGTCAGCTGTTGCTCGTCGATGACCTGAGTTGGTTCGACATTTCGCGCATGGATGGCTTCGTCGACGAGGCCATCGACATCTTGGCGGCAAACGACGCTCTTAAAGACCGCTTGCCCTACATCAAGCGCGGTCTCGAGCAACGCGTCGCCCGCATGATCGACATCGTGGAGTGGTCATAGACAAGCGCCGGGAGCTGCCCCACTTACTGCCAGACCCAAAGTGGGGCAGCTTCTCTGATATAAAACAGCTTGAAAACTACCCCACTTTGGGTCTGGCAGTAAGTGGG
>JAFUBE010000673.1 GCA_017460365.1 Eggerthellaceae bacterium | reverse complement strand
GCGATGAGCCGGCTTTGCCAAATGGTGGTAACCTTTGTCGTGCTGAAGACACCAGAACGGGAGGTTTAACGTATGAAGTGCTCTTCGCAAGTCCGGGTTACCGGCGCCGTATCGGCAGTTGCCCTGTCAGCTGTGCTCGCATGCGGAAGTCTCGTACCCAGCGTGCCGGCTTATGCCGTTACCGCAGCAGAAAAAGCTGCAGAGGCTGAAAGCGCGCTTACCCAACTGTATGCAATGCAGGACACCCTCGAGCAAAAGTCGAACGAGTACTACCTGTCGCTGGTCGAGTACCAGAAGGCGGTAGACGACCGCGACGCGACGCAGGCGCGAATAGACGAGCTTTCTGGTGAGATTTCCGACATCCAGGGCCGTCTGGGCACGCGTGCACGCGACATGTACCGCAACGGTGCCACGTCGTTCATCGACTTGCTGCTCGGCGCGGCATCGTTCGACGAGTTCACGCAGAACTGGGATCTCCTCAATCGCGTGAACGAAACCGACGCCGAGTTGTCTTCGAAGGCGCGCGATTTGCGCTCAGAAGCCGAAAAGCAAGAAGCCATCCTTGCCGAGCAGGCCAAGGTTGCCGAGCAGAAGTCGGCTGCTGCAGGTGCCGCGTTCCAAGATGCGCAGGCGCTTGTCGAGCAGATGCAGGCCACGTACGAGAGCCTGAGCGCCGAGGCGCAGGAACTCTACGCGCAGGAACAGGCGGCTGCGGCGGCAGCAGCTGCAGCGGCGGCGGCGCAGAGCCAGGCCTACTACCCGACCGAGGGCGGCATCCAGAACGATGACGGCACAGTCACCGACGCGGCGACAGGCCAGACGTACTCGAGCGCATCGGAATATTCGGCGGCAACCGGCAATGCGATTGTCGATCGCGCGATGGCCATGCTCGGCCATTCCTACCAGTGGGGCGCTACGGGCGCGAACGGCTCGTTCGACTGCTCTGGTTTGGTCGGCTATGCTGTCACGGGCACGTACGACCGCATCGGAAACACGACCACGTTCATGGGTTACAACCAGGTGTCCGACCCGCAGCCGGGCGATATCTGCGTGAATGCGGGCCACACCGGCATCTACATCGGCAATGGCCAGATGATCCATGCCGCCGATGAATCGACCGGCGTCGTTGTCGGCGACGTGCAGTCCGGCATGATTTACGTCCGCTACTAATTCATAGTTCCGAAATACCCGAGGGCGCTTCCCGAATGACGGGAGGCGCCCTCGCTTATACAAGTGGGTGTGGGTGCATCCGCACGAGTCCCCACATCTATGGTTTCGCTAGTCTTCAGCATATGAAAACCCCGTCCGAACTGTGAATATTCCAAGGTCAACTTGTGATTTGGACGTTCGCGTTAGGTGTGGTTTTCAATTCGTTTCGAGTGGCTGTGCTACTCTTTGGAAGTGCGGAACGTTATGCAAACGGAGGTCAAATCATGCAGCATACGACGCAATGCTTTTCTATGTCTTTCAAAAAAATCGGTGCAGGGGTGATGGCAGGTGTGCTTGCGTTTTCGCTGTGCCCGGGGTTCGGGGTAGCCTACGCCGAGCCGACGGCCGCTGAGAAGCAAGCTGAAGCGGAAGCGGCGCTTTCGAATCTGAACGCCATGCAGGAAACGCTCGACCGCTTGTCGGCCGAATACGGCGAGGCGCTCGCCGCCCAGGAGGAGGCCGAGGCGAACCGCGATGCGGCCGAAGCAAAGCTCGACGAGCTGAACGGCCAGATATCCGATTTGCAAGACCGTCTTGGCGAGCGTGCTCGTGAAATGTACCGCTCGGGCAGCATCCCGTTCGTCGAGATCCTGCTCGGCGCCCGGTCTTTCGAGGAATTCGCGACCAGCTGGGACATGCTGAACAAAGTGAACGAGAACGACGCCGAGATGGTGGAGACGCGCAAGGTGCTCGCCGAGCAGGCGAACGAACAGGCGCAGATCTACAACGACCAGGCGCTCGTGGCTGCGCAGAAGTCGCAAGAGGCGGCCGATGCGGCCCGTCAGGCCGAATCGACCGTCGCCGAAATGCAGGCTACCTATGATAGCCTGAGCGAAGAGGCGGCGCGCCTGCTCGAAGAGGAACGTGCGGCCCAAGCTGCTGCGGAGGCCGCCCGCGCGGCAGCCATCGTGGCCGAGTCCGCCGCAAATGCAGGAAACGGCGGCAACGGCGGGGGCAATGACGGGGGCGCTGGCAATGCTGACAGCCCGGTCGCACCCGATAACGGCGGCGACAACGGCTCGACTGAAGACACTCCAACATACGATCCCGAGCAAGATGCCGAGCCGGTAGCGCCTTCGTACGAAGGCGGCTCCGATACCGTGAGCCGCGCGTATGCGTGCTTGGGAGCGCCGTACGTGTGGGGTGGCGTCGGCCCCGACGGCTACGATTGCTCGGGCCTCGTGAGCTACTGCCTGAGTGGCAGTCACACGCGCCTCGGCACCACGTACACGTTCATGAACTGGCCGCAGGTTTCCGACCCGCAGCCGGGCGACATCTGCGTGAACTCGGGCCACACCGGCATCTACATCGGCGGCGGCCAGATGATCCACGCGGCGACCTACGGCGTAGGCGTCATCATCGGCCCCGTTCAATCTGGGATGATCATCGTCAGATGGCAAGGGTAGAGCTTTATTCGGACGGCTCGTCGCGCGGCAACCCGGGGCCGGGGGGCTACGGCACGTTGCTGCGCTACGTCCGTCCGACCGGCGAAGTCATCGAGCGCGAATACAGCTGCGGCTATCGTCTCACGACGAACAACCGCATGGAGCTTCTCGGCGTGATCGCAGGCCTCGAGGCCCTGAACCGCCCGTGTACAGTCGATGTATATTCCGACTCGCAGTACGTCGTGAAAGCTTTCAACGACAACTGGATCGACGGATGGCTGCGCCGTGGCTGGAAGAATGCCTCGAAGGACCCCGTGAAAAACGTCGACCTCTGGAAGCGCCTCCTTCGCGCCATGGAAGGCCATGACGTGACCTATCACTGGGTTCGCGGCCATGCCGGCCACCCCGAAAACGAGCGCTGCGACACCCTCGCCACCGCCGCCGCCGACGGCGACG
>JAFUBE010000672.1 GCA_017460365.1 Eggerthellaceae bacterium | reverse complement strand
GAACGCGGCGACCTCGCGCAGGCCGGCCGCCTCGCAGCCCAGCTCCTCGCGCACGCGCCTGTAGGCCGCGTCCAACGTCCCCTCGCCCGCGCGCGGGTGGGAGCAACACGAGTTGGCCCACAAGCCCCCCGAGTGGTACTTCTGCATCGAGCGCTTCGCCAGCAACAGCTCGGGGCCGCGCCCCCCGTCGCGCGCCCCGAGGGCGCTTTGTCGCTCGCCGTGCTCGCTCGGGCGCACGAGCACAACCGAGAACGCGCGGTGCAACAGCCCCTCCGCGTGGGCCTGCAGTTTGGTTGCTGTCCCGACTTCCCTATCCAGACCGTCCACCAGCACCAGCATATCGTCGCGGGCCGGGTCGCCCGCCAGGAAGTCGTCGTAATGGCTCATAACGGCTGCTCCTCATCGTGTACGGTAGGTCCCGGGGTACACGCTCGTTCTTCGCGGCCGATGCGGGCGTGCAGGGCCAGCACGAAGGTCTCCGGGTCGTCCTTGAAGGCGACGCACGAGCGCCCGTCGAACAGGCGCCTGTGGGGGCAGCCGCCCACGCAGTGGGGCAGCCAAACGCATTCGCGGCACTCCCCGTCGGGCACGGGCATCGCCGTGTTCAGGTACATGGTCAGGTTGTCGGGCCTGTCCGCCGTGGCCAGCGGGTCTGCCGGGTCCCAGTCGTGCGCGGTGCCGAAGGAGATGTGCGGCTTGTCGACGGCCTCCCAGCACTTTTGCAGGTTGCCGCGCTCGTCGACGCCGACGCTCCAGATCGTGTGGGCGCCGCAATAGTGGCCTTGGCCCGCGCGGAAGCGGCCCGCCTCCTGGCGGATGCCCACCTCGCTCGCGTCGCCCGAGCAGAGAAGCCCCACCTGCCCGCCGCGCTCGTCGGCGGCTTCGCTTCCCGAGACGGGCGCGGGATAGTAATGCAGCCCGTTGCCGGAGTCCTCGGCCAGCTTCCCGATGAACGCCTCCAGCTCGTCCATCTCGGACATGTTGCCCTCGTGCACGTTGTGGCGGATGTTCACCTCGAAGGGGAGTTTCACGTTGCGCAGGTTGGCCGCGATGCGCTCGAACGTGGGCCCGCCGTTCGCGAGTCGGCGCGTGGCGTCGTGGGTGGCGCCGAGCCCGTCGATGGTGACCTGGGCGCATCTCACCCCGCACCGCCCGAGCATGTCGGCGACGTCCTGCGTGAGCAGATACCCGTTGGTGATGATGCTCGCCGAGTACTTCCCGCCGAGCTCATCGGCCAGCGCCATCAGCCGCCCGGAGAGCGACTCGATCACCTCGGGCGCCAGCAGCGGCTCCCCGCCGAACCAGGTGACGCTTACGTCCTTCGCCCCCGACGCGTCGAGCATGCGTCCCGCCAGCGCCACCACGTCGTCTTGCACCTCGGGCGCCATCTTGCCCGCGAAGTGGTCCTCGAAGCCGTACGGGCAGTCGAAGTTGCAGCCCATAGTCGGGCAGAGGGTGAGCCCTATGGCGTGCGGCATCGCGCAGGCGGCGCGGCCCATGGCCTCGAGCGCCGCCTGCTCGTCGAAGTCGGCGATGACGCCGCGGCGCGCGAACCTCTCGATGATGGGGTGGCCCTCGTCGAGCTCCTCCACCACCGAGAGCAGGTACATCTCGAGCGGCGTGTACTCCGCGCAGTTTCCCTTGAACAGGTTCGCGATCGCGACGTTCTTGCTGCCTGGCAGCGGCGCCACGAGGTTGTAGCGCGACGCGTGCCAGCCCGCTTCGCCGGCGGTGCGGCCGGCTGGAGTATCCGCCCCAGCGCCTCTCATCGCAAGTAGGGAGTGCCGCACAACTGGCCATCCGACGAGCAGTCGCCGCACCATCCACCCGACACGGCCTCCAGCTCGTCGTCCGAGAGCTCGTAGCCCTCTTCCTTGGCGAGCTCCAGGATCTCCTCGGGGGTCTTCGCCGAGCGCGCCTTCGCCTTCTGCTCGTCCGTCAAGTCGTCGAAGTTCATGCCGTGGTCCTCTCTTTTTTCTTGCGGCCGTCCGGCTACTCGACGCCGAACGAAAACGACGACGAGCTTTCGTTGTCGCGCCGGGCCTCCATCATCTTCTCGAGCTGGATGACGATGGCCACCACGACCTGCTCGTGCTCAGGCTGGTACAGGTCGATGCTGTACTTGTCGTGCACCGACACCATCTTCTGGTCGACCGTCGCGATCGGCTGTCCGGCAGTGTCGAGCAGGTTGAAGCATAGGCCGATGATGTTGCCTCGCAGCTGCCACCCCAGCTCTTCGATGTTCGTGACGTCCTTCACCACATGGAACAGCTCGTTGGAAAGCGTGAAGCTTCTGCCGTCCGCCATGGTGATGAAATGCTTCTCGTGCAGGCTGACGGGGCGCTTCTCCAAGTGTGCGACGACGTTGCCTGCGGCATCCATGACATCCGTCTTGCCCTTGATGGCGACGACGCTCGACTTCGTGTAGTACTTCACTTCGCCGGCCTCGTCCGTGATGTCGATGCGCCGGTGCATGTCGCCGAGCCGCATCGACGTGTACAGCGTGTAGGCGGGCTCGCCGTAATCGGTGACGGAACCCCTGCCGACGGCCTTGGCGACGTCGTTCACGCCTTCGCCGATCGTCTTCAGCTTAGAGAAAAAGCCCATGGTGCATCTCCGTTTCCTGTGGTGTTACATTTGCATGCGTGTTCCGTGCGTCAATGGCCCCGCGCACGACCCGGCATCCTAGTGGCCGACCATCCCGCAACCGTACTTCTCCTGGCTGCAATGGCCCCAACCGCCCGAGACGGTCTCCAGCTCCTCGTCGCTCAGCTCGTAGCCTTCCTCGCGGGCCAGCGCCAAGATCTCCTCGGGGGTTTTCGCCGCGCGGGCCTTTTCCTGCTGCTCCGGAGTCAAATCATCGAATTTCATGGTCGTTTCCCTTTCGCTGTCCTTCGGTGAACTTTTCACCGGGGAATCAGGCGTAGCCCCAGGTGAGGAGCTTCCACTCTCCGCCTTCCGTGCGGGCGAGGTGCCAATCCCAATCCTCGTAATCCGTGTCCGGCTCCCAGGCCGTGCCCTCGACGTCCGCGCCGGCGGGCGAGTGGAAGTCCGACGCGATCACGATGGCCTGCGTGAACGCGGCATCGCCTTCCTCGCGCAGGCTGTTGCAGTATTCCAGGTCGGCCTCGCAGATCGCGTCGTCGGTGAAGGAGAGGCGCTTCATCGTGGCACCCGTCCAGGTGTCGAACTCGGTCATGATGGCGTCGAAGGCGGCATCGATGTCTTCCTGCGTGTAGACCTCGGAGTCTCCGTAGTTCAGCGACGTGACTGCCTCGCCGTCGGCATCGACGAACTCGAAAATCGCCACATACCTGGCGTCTCCATCGACCAGCACGTCGATACGCCTGTCCTCGGAGAACTTCTTGCCGTCCTTGTTCCATTTGACGAAGTGGTAGCCCTCGTAGCTGGCATCCTCGCGCGCCTCGATGCCGATGGTCTGGCCGTAGGCGTCGGCGACGTAGGCCGACTGCATCGGGTACTCGTCGTCGAAGACGACTTCCTCGCCCTCGTAGGCCCAGGCGATCTCGCCCACGCCCTCGGTGTTGATCCGCACGACCGCCTGGCCCTGCTGCGAGACCGCGGACATGCTCTCGGCCGCGGACGTGCTCTCGGCCGAGGACGTGCTCGACCCCGCGTCTCCGCCGCAACCGGCGAGCGCGAGGGCGAGCGTGAGGACTGCCGCCACAGTTGCAGTTTTCCCGAAGTTATTCATGTCATCGTCTCCTTGTCGCCCTATGAGAGCCGGCACCTCTTATCGCCAGTAGGGAGCGCCGCACTGGCCATCCGACGAGCAGTCGTTGCACCATCCGCCCGACACGGCCTCAAGCTCGTCGTCCGAGAGCTCGTAGCCCTCTTCCTTGGCGAGCGCCAGGACCTCCTCGGGGGTCTTCGCCGAGCGCGCCTTCGCCTTCTGCTCGTCCGTCAAGTCGTCGAAGTTCATGCTGTGATCCTCTCTTTTCGTTCGGGGCGCCGCTTCGCCTATGGCGCCGCCTTTCGTCGTGGTTTGATCGCCGGGTGGCCTTGTGCCACCCTCCTACTCACTTATACGCTTCGCCTGCCGCATCCGTCCTAAAATGCGCGAACGCGCCGAACCGTCCTATCCCACCCGAACCAGGAGGTACGCCTTCGCGCACGGCTCCATGCCCTCGCGCCAGCGCAGCTTCACGAAGGCGGGGAAGCACGACGCGGTGACGCGCTCCCCGCCGCGCTCCATGCGCTTGGCGAACACGGCCTGCGCGAGCAGCCCGCAGCGTTCGTCTGCCAGCCCGCATGCCTGCAGCCACTCAGCCAGGCGCCCGACGGCTTCTCGTCCTCCGTCGCTTTTCCAATCCCTGGGCTGGAAGCGCACGCTGGCCGAGAGCACGGGCAGAGCCGTGCCGTTTGGCCCTACGTTGAACTGGAGCTCGAGCGGGAAAGGCGAGCATGCAAGCTCGCGGACGCCCTCGATCGCGTCTTCGCCAACGCCGCCGAGCCCGGCGTGTTCCAGATGCTCGCGCAGCACAGCGGCGCTTTCCGCATACGCCCGCTGCAGCGCGTTGCCGACGATGCACTCCACGCGAACCCACGGCGTCTTGCATTCGGCTTCCCTTCCCGGGAACACGCCCACGTAACAGGCGTACCACCCGGCCGGCATGCCGTGCACGAACGCGTCGTAAGCCTCGCGCAGGTCCGGACGGCCCGCAGCCGACAAAAACGCGGTCGGCACGTCCGGGTTGGGGCCGTCCACGAGCAGCTGCACGGCCGGGCGCTCGACGTCGCCTACGCTCGTGTCGTAGCTGAGCGCGAGCTGGCGCACCTTTTGCGGCCCCTGCTCGGCAAACCACGAGAGCGCGTCCGCGTAGGCGCCTCCGTGCCCTGCGTACGCCGCGTGCGTGCCGGCCACGTCCCCATGCGACGTGAGCGAGTGGAAGTCCATCCAGGGCTCGCCTGCCAAGGGGACCTCGAACCACAGCTCGGGGAAGGCCCCGCCTGTCAGGCTGCGCCTGAACGCCTCGCGCGCGGCCGTGCCGCAGCCTCCAAACAGCGCCTCTTCCCGGCCGCCCCGCGCGGCGAGCGCGTAGATTATGTCGTAAATCTCGATGCGGTCCATGTGGTGCGTCCCTTCAACGGCCCGGCCTCCCCGGACCCTTGCGGCTTATGCGCGTGGGCTGGCGTCTCCGTCTCGCCAGCCTTCATGCGATTCGGCTATCGCCCTCAGGTTGATATAGGCCTTGGCGTCGTGCGCGGGCTCTCCATCCTTGAAGCGCGCTTTAATAAAGCCGATGTTGCCCGACAGGACAAAACGCCGTCGGACGCCCTCTTGGGAGCACAGTACTGCCGACACCTGAAAGAGCGAGGCCTTTAGCTTTTCCCAACGCTTATCGGCTACATCCCAGCGTTCCAAAAGCCCCATGACTTCACGCATGGACCCGTCGCTCAGGGAAGCGGCCGTCCTTTTGGCACCGATGTTTCCCGTGCAGAGGCTGATTCCCAGCGTGGGTCCAAGGCTGCCGTCCTCCATCACGTCCAGCTGCACATCGACGGGATACGGGAAGGCAAAGAGCTCGCCCAGCCGGGCGCATGTTACGGATGAGAGCGGTGCCGGAAAACCCAGGCGCTGGAGGTCATGATCCAGAAGCCGCATGTCTTCGGCATAGCGCGACTTCGCCCGGCTGTGCAAGGCGCAGCCGATGCGGAGCGGCTTTCCCGGCCTCCCTGTATGCGTGCCCGTGTACCAGGGGGCCCATCCATCCGGAAGCCGCTTCACCTTCTGCTCGTATCTTGAGCCACCCTCTGCATCGCCGGCCTTGCGGAAAAAGCCGGCAAAATCCGGTGTGTCGTCTGACATCTTGAGATAAGCCATCGGCGGCACGTCGAGGCCGTCCCGAAAATCGTACACCACATCCAGCCCATCGCCGCAGGAAGGCTCCCCGGCATACCATGAGAACAACTCTCCATAGCCGTCGTAGAGATCGCGGTCATAGGGGGCCTGTTTTCGGATATTCTCCGCATCCTGCACGATATGCAGGTCAAAACCTGGCCTATCCGAAAGGGGAACCTCCAGGAACAGCTGGCTGAAACCGCATCCGTAGAGCTTTTTGTGGGCGGCTGCCTTTTCCCGTTCCGAATAACCGAGCAGCACCTCGCCCGCGCCGTCTTTCCCCGCGCGTCTCAGCAGCTCATCGAATAGCTCTTCGGACCTGAAAATGTTCGTCTCCGTTTTCATGAGTGCTCCTCAAGGGTATATGAGCGCGCAAACAGATACCCCTTGGCGACAAAGGGCTTCCCCTGCCGGAAGCGCACCTTGACGGTATTGGGACGCACCACGTCTGCCACGAGCCTTCGGCGGCCATTCTCAATCACCAGGCATTTCACCGCATAGCAAGCCTCAAACATCTGCCGCCAGCGTGCGTCGGCCAACCCCCAGCGCTCGAGCTCCAGCATGACCGTCTCGGCCATGCTGCCTGCCAGAGAGCCGGAAGCGTTTCGCGGGTCGAATGCGCCGAACCCCAGCCCCAGGGAAACGCCCAAGGCATCCGACAGGGAGCCGTCTGGATACAGGTCGAACTGCAAGTCCCAGATCCTTGCCCGACAAGCGAGGAACAGCAGCTTCTCACGCTCTTCCTCCGTCACGGGGAAGGGTCTGTACTCGTCAAGGTCGCCTATCAGAAGCTCCGGCTTTCGCGCATAGCGCTCCTGGGTGTCCGGCTGTATGAAGAATCCCAACCTCGCCGGTGCGCCGGGCCTGCCTTTCATGTATCCCGCGTAATAGGGCCTCCATGCGGAGGGCGCCGACGCAAAGGCAGCCATCACCCGCGCCGTCCGCCCCTCCCCGCCGAGCCACGAGAGCATCCTTGGCACATAGTCTGCGTTCGGACGCTCCAGGTTCGGCAACAGATAGATGCCTGGGACCTCCGACGCCTCGGAGAGGTCGAACGAAAATCCGCAGGCATAATCCGAAAGAGTAGCGTCGGTGGCGCAGGCATCGAAAAAAGATTGGAAGCCATACCCGCACCCATCCGCGAATCTCACCGGCGCATGCAGCGCGGAGCACTTGTGCTCCATGAGCAGATCCATGCGCGGTCTCCCCGTAAAAGGCAACTCGAAGTAGAAGCCTGCTTTACCCGCGTCATGGATGCTGCCCCGGCGCACGGCTTCCACCGCCTTTTCCAGCGTGCCTGCGCCGAACAGCGATTCACACCGCCCGCCCGCCGCCCTCATGAAAAGACGGGAGAAATCTGCCAGAGCCAAAGTCAAAGCTTAAAACCACTCATTGGCGTCGGTCAGGCAAAGCCCATGCCCTTTATGGCAGGACCAGCCGCCCGCCACCTTCTCAAGCTGCTCATCAGACAGCTCCACCTCGAGATTGTTTATCTCGGACAGGATCTTCTCTGCCTGCTCCGCGGAAATCTCCTTGCCGTACTCTTTCGCCAGAGCGGTTACGTCTGCGGCGGTCTTGCAGTCCATCGCCCTTTTGACAAAATCGTTTTTCTGCTCATCGGACATGGATTCAAAGATATTGCTCATGTGATGATGCTCCTTTCATTTTCTTACCAGTGCCGTCGCACGAGAAGACAAGCCGCATGGGCAAGCCCTCTCACGACAGCTCCTTAGTCGTAGTACCAGCCGCAATCGCGTCCGCCGGCTATCTTGTCCAGCTGCTCGTCGGATAGCTCGACTTCGAGACCGTTCATCTCGGCAAGATACGCTTCCGCCCGCTCGGCCGTCAGCGCAATGTCGTTCTCCTTCGCCAGAGCAACCAGCTCTTCCGGCGTCTTGCACGCCTGGATCTTTTGAAGCAGCTCACCGGAGAGTTGCTTCGGGTCGAACTCGTTTCCCATTGGATGTCCTCCTGTTCATAACGCGTTTCCATTTTTATTTTATCGGGCCGATTTGCTGGGGAGCGAACAGAAGCCCGGTAAAACCAACATCACGGATCCCAGGTGGTGGCGATCAGATAACCTTTTGCGAGATACGCGCCGGTGCGTTTCAGGCGCACCTTAACGGCGTTCAGCTGTATCGCATCCGCCACCTTGCGTCGCACAATCGTGCCGGCGTCCGTCTTGTAACCTGCCATGCGTTGTATGCCGCAGCACGCCTCGCCCATCCGATGCCACCGGCCGTCTGCACAGTTCCAGCTTTCCAGCAATCCCATGATCTTGCCGACACGATCTCCCTCAAGGGTCCTCTCGGAATGCCGCACGTCGTTGTAACGGAATCCCATATCCGGTGTAATCCCCAGATAGTCGTCAAAACTGCCGTCGGCAAGCAGGTTGAGCTGTATATCCCAGCACGCATCTTCTTCCGTAGCCTTGGCCAGACACATGAGCTGCTCGCAAACGGCACCGGGAACACCGCCGGGATAGTAAACGCCAAAATCACGTGCGATCATCGCCCTGTCGGCAGCGTAGAGGCCGACAAGCCCTGCTCTGGTCACAAAGCCCAATCGGGTGGGGGCGCCTTCGCGCGTCTTCATGAGCCCCGCGTAGTAAGGCTGCCACCCCGGCGGGGCTGCGGCAAAGGCCCGCATGGTCCTCTCCGTACGCCCTTCCTCTCCCAGGAGCTGAAGCATCCTGGGAACATATTCGCAGTTCGCACGCGCCAGCTGCGGCATCAGGTAGACGTTTGGCCGCCTGACGCCCTCTGACAGGTCGAAGGCAAAGAAGCCCTGGTACTCCGCGAAAGATCGGTCCTGCGCCAGCTCGCCAAAGAACTGCTGATAGCCAAACCCGTCTCCCTTGAGGAAAGACGCGCCCGGCAGCAGGGACCCGCACCTGTATTGCACCATGATATCCAGGCCGGGCCTGCCTATGAGCGGAAACTCGAAGTAGTAATGCACCCTGCCCGTATGCGCGAGAGAGCTTTTGCCCACCGCCTCTGCAGCAGCTGCCCCATACTCGTCCGCATCCCTGCCGAACAAAGCCTCGCCCCTGCCGTCAGCCGATGCCCTTTGGCAGAGACGACAGAAGTCCTCTGTCATCCTCGCCGCCTTTTGGAGCCCCTCATTCCTAGGCCCACCTCTCCAATTCGCGCCTGAGCAATGTCATATAGACCTTCGCCAGGCATGCCCCGTCCGCGTTGAAGCGGATCTTGATTGCGTAGGGCTTCGAGACGTCGGCAATGCGCACCCGGTCGCTGCCGTCTTGAACGACGCGCTGGACGGCATAGCAGGCTTTGCCGATCAGCTCCTGGCGCGCATCTGCCAGGTGCCACGTCGTCGCCAGGCCAAGCAGGGCCTTCATCACCCCGCGCCCCATCGTCTCCTCCGGCCTGCGCGGATCGAGGCGCTTGATGCCGGGGTCGAGCGTGACTCCAAAGCCGTCTCCAAAGGTGCCGTCCGGGTAAATGTTCAAATCCAGGTCGCAGGGCCGCATTTCCCTGGCGAGCAGGGAAAGCTGCTCCGTCATGGTCTCTCCGAACACACCTTTTCCATATACGGAGAGGTCTTTTTCCCAAAGCGAGACATCCTCCGCATACTGGCACATGCGCTCCTGCGACACCTGAAAGCCAAGGCGAACAGGAGAATCCGGGCGTGCATCCATAAGGCCTGCGTAAGAGGGCTTCCACCCCGGCGGAGCTGCCCCGAAGGCCGCCATGAGGGAATCTATTCG
>JAFUBE010000072.1 GCA_017460365.1 Eggerthellaceae bacterium | reverse complement strand
GCGTTACGGGATCGTGCTCGCGCGCGTAGTCGATTAGCTTGACTATGTAGAGCGCGCGAAACACGCCCCCATGAGCACCGCGCCGATAAGCGACGTGATGCACGTGGTGGCGAAGGGGTTCACGCCGTCGGGAATAACCGAGAAGATGACGACCTCGCACGACCAGCAAAGCGTCACCGCCAGAAGGCAGATGTTCGCTTGCAGGTTGTTCACTATGGCTCCCTTTCTCCCGGTCCATCTTACAGATAAGTGCGGAGCTTGCGCCGCGAACAGGCAGTGACGTTCTGGAACTCCCGGATTGCCCTGTGTCAACATATGCAGGCACCGTGCGATCTCCGGCAAAAGAGGCATTTGAAGGGGGTGCAAGACCTATGGGCGTATCAAGCATCGTGATAAGCTGCGGATGCTAGCGAAAAAACTGAAGAGGTCCGCATCGTCGACGTCGATCGCTCGATTACCTTCAACAACGGCAAGGACAGCGTGGCCAAGCGCATCGCGGCTCACAAGGCGAGCCATGAGCGGCAAGCGCCCTGAACCCCCTCAGCCTCCTTGCTCGACTTCGGCGATCTCTTTCTGCGAGGCCTCCTTCAGGGAGTACGTGTCGAACGCGGGCGTGGCAGGCAGCTGAATCTCGATGCGGTCGATCTTGTGCATCACGACGTGGCCGCGTGCCATGGTCAGGCCGAATACGTGTCCTCCCCGCGTCCGGTCCTCCGATAGGAAATGCACGTGCCAGCCGGGGGCGTTGATGCCGTCCATGTAATCCGGGTGGTAGACGCACACGAGCGTGCCGCCCAGCTTCTCGAAGACGAATTCCCGCTGCGTCGTGGCGAGCATGTCCTTGAGGGTGACGTGATCTGCCCGGTACGCCGATTCCGAGCGCGCAGATACGCTGTCGAAGGTGCCGCTCACCGTCGCAACGTGCATGCTGTTCAAGGCGAAAGCCTCGTCGAGCTTGCAGGTGAGCTCGTGTTTCAGGGCACCGATTTCGAGCGTCCCTTCCAGCTTGAATGCGGTGCCGCCTTCGACCGAGGCGGCGGAGGCGAACGGCACGCCGGCATCTGGCGCGGGCCTCGCGACGGATCCATCGTGGCGGGCGCGGTAACACACGCCGTCGAGCAAGATCATCTCGCCGTCCACGCCCTCGAAGGTCCCCAGCCCGACGTTGCCCATGCTTTCCAGCTCTTGCACGGTTATCACGCTGCGCGTGTATCCCGCCACGAGGGCTTGCAGCGTTGACACCTGAAACATCTTGTTCTCCATACCGCGCTCCTCGTAACTAATGGGCAGGGGGTGAACGGAAAACCCGCCTCCTGCTCATTCCATATTACAATGCTTTTGGCTCGAAACGCCGACGACGTACGGGGGGAGCGAAGATGGAATACAGAAAGCTTGGGGACGCCTACTACATCCGCCTCGACAGGGGCGATGAAATCGTCTCGTCGGTTATCGCCGTCTGCGAAAAGGAGAGCGTTGGCTCCGCCACGTACAGCGGCATCGGCGGATGCAGCGAAGCGCAGATCCAGACCTTCCTCCCCGAAACGAGTGAGTTCGAGACGCGAACGCTCGCCGGCATGCTGGAACTCGTGTCCCTTACCGGCAACGTCGTATCCGACGAGGAAGGCGGCCTCTTCTCCCACGCCCACGCGGCCTTCGCCTACAAAGACGGCAAGGACCACCGTATCGCAGCAGGGCACATCAAGTCGATCACCGTCCTGTACACGGCCGAGATAGAGATGAGGCCCGTTACGGGCGGCGTCATCGGGAGGCGGTACGATCCGGAAACGGGCACGGGCTTCTGGAGCTTTTCCGGTTAGCTGAGAGCAATCGCAAGGGCGGGCCAAGGAGGCGGAGGTTGGCGTTCTGGCAACCCCCCTTGAAACGCGCCGGGAAAGGTGGGGTAATGGGAGCGGTTCGGGGACCGACAACTACCATACAAGGAGGATGCAGAGATGAGCGACAGTTCAGCAAAGGTCAGCGCAGCGCCCGACTACTCCCGGAAGGACTGCTGGCACAAGCTCCCGGAGGCCACCAAGGACGTCGACACGTTCTACATTTTCGCCACGGACTACATCATGTCCAGCTTTGAGGAAAGCGCTTCCGATTACGCGACGCTCGACAACGCTGAGATGCTGGAGGGGGCGAAGATCGAATTCAGGGACCACGCAACCGCGTATGCGGATTCCACCAATGTGTTTGCGCCGTATTACCGCCAGTCTGGCTTGCGGTACGCGGGGGAGGTCATCAAGAAGACCGGTGATTTTAACACGGCGCTTTTAGGCGTGCCCTACGACGACATAACCGCAGCGCTCGACTACTACTTTGAGAACTGCAACGGCGGCCGCCCGTTCATTATGGCGGGTCACAGCCAGGGTTCGGCCATGGTCTTGCTGCTGCTGAGCACGTACTTCAAGGATCACCCCGAGTACCTCGAGCGCATGGTCGCAGCCTATGCCATCGGCTACTCTGTTACGAACGACTACCTTGCGTCTAACCCTCACCTCAAGTTCACGACCGGCGAGAGCGACACGGGCGTCATCGTCGCCTGGAACACCGAGGGTCCCAAGAACGTGGAGACAAACGCCCACAACGTCGTGGTGCTGCCCGAAACGAGGAGCATCAACCCCCTCAACTGGAAACTGGACGAGACCTACGCTCCGGCGAGCATGAACCTGGGTTCCATCATAGAGGATCAAGAAACCGGCGAGACCTCGATTGGGGATGTCGGCGCGGACGCGCAAATCAACCTCGCCCGCGGCGTGGTGGTGACGAACGCCAAGGGAGATCCGGTGCCTGAGGACGTTGCCAAGGTCGCCGCCGAGTGCTTTGGGCCGGACGGCCGCCATGGCAACGACTACACGTACTACTTCAACAACATCAAGGACAACGTGGCCAAGCGTGTCGCGGCCTACATGGCGAGTCGGTAGAAAACGGCTCTGTGCAGGTGATTTGAACTGTCCAAATTGGCTACCATGTTTTTGTGGCCTCCATCGTAATAGCCCGTATCGGAGACGGTACGGGCTCTTTCGTTTCTGTCCGCATGTAAGAGGGATGCGGTCCGGAGGCGGTGGGGCAGCCCAAATAAGCAGATGCGGCCATCTGCTGGAACAGGCGATGCATTCCAGAATGTCATCGCCGCTTCAAGATTGATGCTTCGTTATGCTCGCTCACCAGCCTCTCGATCTCGCAAAGATGCCTCGCGCCGTCCTCCACCTCGTGCGACCCGAGCTTGAACTCGACGAGGGCATATCGGCCGTCTTCCAGATGCAGGACGGCGTCCGCCTCGAGGCCGTAGCGGTCGCGGTAGTACGAGACGGTCCCCCCTCGTCGGTGCCGAGCATGCCTTGAGGTCCCTTATGCAGAGGCACTCGAACAGGAAGCCGAGGGTCTTGAAATCGATATTGAAATAGGCCGGCGACAGACCGAGCGCCGCGACGGCGATGGAGGGTCATGAACTACCGACGATTCAGAGGCCTCTGCGCTGGCCTCGCATGCCCGCATCGGGCAATAGCGTCATAAGACCCCAAGGCTTGCGCGGCCAGATGGAGCGGGGGTTCCGCCAGAGCGCTTCCACCCCGCACAGCCTCGTGCCCTCCCTGCGCGTAGCTTCGACCGTGCTGCCCGCCTGCGACAGCTCGGACAGGAAGGCATCCAGATATTTCTCCGAGGAAATAACAGCTTGAAATGCGATACGATTAGATTTGTCGGGAGGTGCAAGGACATGAATATAAGAGTAGTGGCGTATTGCCTGATAGCAATTGAGCTGGCCATCCAGGTATTCGGTGCGATATACAGCGACCAGACTCCCCAAGTGGTCTATGCATTAGCCGATACGATTCTCATTCTGGTTCCGTTGGCGTTCGGCATCCGACTGGGCCTCATATGCCTGATTCCTTTCGCAGCGTCCGAAATCTATTGGTTCTGTAACTTGCAGGCGGCTGGGCCGCTCTTGCATTTGGTTTCATTCGCCCTGGCTGTCGTGATGCTCGGGTTGGCGAACAGGAAGATAGCGCAGATGCCGCAACTCAAGAAAACGGTAGTGAGCGGTG
>JAFUBE010000671.1 GCA_017460365.1 Eggerthellaceae bacterium | reverse complement strand
CTCAAGGAGATGACAGCTGCGTTCGTCGATCGCTGCTGCAGGTATGGGGAGCTCGGTTCGGGGCAACCGCGGCTCGACGACGCGCAACGCCATTGGATCGAAGTATGGGGCGTGTCGGGCGGAAAAGAGTAAAACCAGCCGCCAACGCCACGTTGCAAGCGCCGAGCCGCGTATCCGCAAAAGGATGCGCGGTTCTTTTATGAGCGAAGCAGCAACCGGCTGCCTGTTCCACCTTGCAGCAAGCGCATACTGGATTGCGCTATTGGCATCGTGCGCCTCTCCCGCAAGCTGTTACCATTGGGAAGTATTGAGAAAGGGGATCGGGCATGAACATTGAAGAGCTGAAGGCGCAGAGCCTGTTCAACTTCGGCGAGGAGAACGTGAACTTCGCCGAGCATTTCGACGGCACGAGCTACCTGGGGCCGATTTCGGTCGACCAGGTGCCCACGTTCAACGTGAGCTTCGAGCCGGGGTGCCGCAACCATTGGCACATCCACCACGCTGCGGAAGGCGGCGGCCAGATGCTGCTCGTCACGGCCGGGCGCGGTTGGTACCAGGAATGGGGCGGAGAGGCGCGCGAGCTTCACCCGGGCGACGTCGTGAACATCCCGCCGAATGTGAAGCACTGGCACGGAGCCGCCGCCGACACCGCGTTCCAGCACATCGCGATCGAGGTGCCAGGCACGGGGACGCAGACCGAGTGGTGCGAACCGGTCGATCCGGCCGAGTACGATAAGCTGGCTTAGGGGGTTGACATGCGGTTCCGCACATTGGGAAAGACGGGCCTCGAGGTCTCGGAGATCGGGTTCGGCGCCGAGTGGATCGGCAAGATGGACGACGCCGAAGTGCGCGCCATCGCGAAGGCGGCGCACGACGCCGGCGTGAACATCGTCGATTGCTGGATGGCCGACCCTGCGGTCCGCAGCGCGCTCGGCCGCGCCATCGAGCCCGAGCGCGACGACTGGATCATCCAAGGCCACATCGGCAGCACCTGGCAAGACGGCCAGTACGTGCGCACGCGCGACATGAGCAAGGTCGTGCCCGCGTTCGAGGACCAGCTCGAGCGGCTGCGCACCGACCACGTGGAGCTCGGCATGATCCACTATGTCGACGACGTCGACGAGTTCAAGCAGGTCATGGCAGGCGAGTTCTTCGAGTACGTGCAGAAGCTGCTCTCCGAGGGCAAGATCGAGCATATCGGGCTTTCCACGCACAATCCCGACGTCGCGCTGCTCGCGGTGGAAGACGGCCGCATCGAGATGATCATGTTCAGCGTGAACCCGGCGTTCGACCTCATGCCGGCGACGAACGACATCAACGAGTACTTCGGCGATTACGAAGACGAGGGGCTGGCCGGCATGGACCCGATACGCGCGAAGCTGTACGCGGCGTGCGAGTCGGCCAACATCGGCATCACCGTGATGAAGGGCCTGGCGGGCGGCCGCTTGCTCGATGCCGCGAAGTCGCCGTTCGGGGTCGCGCTCACGCCGGCGCAGTGCCTGCACTACTGCCTCACGCGCCCAGCGGTCTGCAGCGTGATGGTGGGGCTTGAAAGTGTCGCTCAGCTCGAGGAGGCAATCGCTCTCGAGACCGCGACCGCCGAGGAGCTCGACTACGCTTCCGTGCTCGCCGGCGCGCCCAAGCATTCGTATTACGGGCAGTGCACCTATTGCGGCCACTGCGCGCCGTGCGTGGTGGGCATCAACATCGCGCTCGTGAACAAGTTCGCCGACTTGGCCGAGATGCAACCCGAGGTGCCCGAGTCGGTGCGCGAGCACTACCGCGCGCTCGACGTGACCGCCGAAGCCTGCATCGGCTGCGCCGACTGCGAAAGCCGTTGCCCCTTCGGCGTGCCCATCGCAACCAAGATGGCCTCGACCCTCGACCTGTTCGGGTCCTAACATCGCACACGGTGCGCCACTTTTGCTCGGAGCATAAATGGCTCATTCCGCAGGCGGTCAACGGG
>JAFUBE010000670.1 GCA_017460365.1 Eggerthellaceae bacterium | reverse complement strand
TGAAAACTACCCCACTTTGGGTCTGGCAGTAAGTGGGGTAAGTGGGGCGCACCGAGGATGGTAGACTGGTGGGAACCACTTCGAGAAAGGGACGAGATGCAGATTACGCCGGCAGAGGTTGCGGAAACGTTGGCGATGGTCGCCGAACAGCATTTGGATATTCGCACGATTACACTGGGGATGAGTTTGCGGGGGTGCACCGACGCCGACGTGAATGTCGTGGCGCTGAAGGTGTACGACCGCATGACGCACGCAGCCGAAAAGCTGGTGCCGACAGCCGAGCAGCTCGAGCGCGAATTCGGCATCCCCATCGTGAACAAGCGCGTCGCGGTCACGCCGATCGCAGAAGTGTGCGCGGCGGTCACGCAAGACGACCTGTCGCCGATCGCGCAAGCGATGGACCGCGCGGCACACGAAGTGGGCGTCGATTTCGTCGGCGGGTTCTCGGCGCTCGTGCACAAGGGCGCGTCGACCGCCGACAAGAAGCTGATGCAATCGATTCCCGAGGCGCTGGCGGCGACCGACTTCGTGTGCTCGTCGGTGAATGTGGGGTCGACGCGCGCGGGAATCAACATGGACGCAGCATTCGAGATGGCGGGCATCATAAAACGCGCCGCCGAGCTTACGGCCGACCGCGACTGCATCGGCGCAGGTAAACTGGTTGTTTTCTGCAATGCAGTGGAGGACAACCCGTTCATGGCCGGCGCTTTCCACGGTTCGGGCGAGGCCGACGAGGTCATCAACGTAGGCGTGTCGGGGCCGGGCGTGGTGCGCGCGGTGCTCGCCGGCATGCCGACCGACGCCGATATTGAATCGATTGCCGAGGCGATCAAGGCGACCGCGTTCAAGATCACGCGCGCGGGCGAGCTGATGGCGCGCGAGGCGTCGTCGCGGCTGGGCGTGGCGAAGGGCATTCTGGACCTATCGCTCGCACCGACTCCGGCCGAAGGCGATTCGGTCGCTGAAATCTTAGAGGCGATCGGCGTGGGAACGTGCGGCGGGCCGGGCACAACGGCGGCGCTCGCCATGCTGAACGACGCCGTGAAGAAAGGCGGCGTGATGGCATCGTCATCGGTCGGCGGGCTGTCGGGCGCGTTCATCCCCGTATCGGAAGACGCCGGCATGATCCGCGCGGCCGAAGCCGGTGCGCTCTCACTCGAGAAGCTCGAGGCCATGACCTCGGTGTGCTCGGTGGGCCTCGACATGATCGCGATTCCCGGCGACACGTCGCAGGAGGCGATTTTCGGAATCATCGCAGACGAATGCGCGATTGGCATGATCAACAACAAGACGACCGCCGTGCGCCTGATTCCAGCAATCGGCAAATCGGTCGGCGACCGGCTCGATTTCGGCGGGCTGCTAGGGTATGCGCCGGTCATGCCCGTGAACGCATTTGCAGGATCGGTGTTTGCCCATCGCGGCGGACGCATGCCGGCGCCGCTGAACTCGCTTAAGAACTAGCTTTGCATGAGTAAGACGCGGCTAGACGAGCTGCTGGTTGCGCGCGGCGTGTTCGCCGATGTGGGAGAGGCGCTGCGCGCGGTACTGGCGCACGAGGTGAAGGTCGGCGACGCGTATGCGCCGAGCGCGGCGGTTCGCGTGCCCGACGATGCCGAAATCGAGGTGCGCGGGCGGGCGCAGTACGTTTCGCGCGGTGGGTTGAAGCTGCGCGGGGCGCTCGATGCGTTCGAGCAGGACGTGCGCGGGCTGCGTTGCGCCGATATCGGGTGTTCCACCGGCGGTTTCACCGATTGCTTGCTGCAGGCGGGGGCTGCGTCGGTCGCGGCCGTGGACGTGGGATACGGCGACCTCGCGTGGAAGCTGCGACAGGATCCGCGCGTCGCCGTGTTCGAGCGGACCAACATTCGGCTGGCTGACCCGGCGGCGCTGGGGGCGCCATTCGACCTGGTAGTGGCAGATCTGAGCTTCATCGGCCTCGCGGGGCTGGCCAGCGTGTTCGCCGGGCTATGCGAGCCGGGCTCGGTGTTCATCGGGCTCGTGAAGCCGCAGTTCGAATCGCGCGCAGGTGAGACCGATTCGCGCGGGCTCGTGACCGATGCCTCCGTGCGGACGCGCGTCGTTGACGAGGTGCACGCGGCGCTGGAAGACGTCGGCTTCAGCGTGACCGGCGTGGAGGAATCGCCCATTCGCGGCAAGCGATCCGGCAACGTGGAATACTTGGTCCGCGCAGTCTTCTCCGCCCCGCTTCCCGCCATGCCCTGAACGGCGCGATTCCGCTGACCGCCCCACCTACTGCCCCACTTACTGCCAGACCCAAAGTGGGGTAGTTT
>JAFUBE010000669.1 GCA_017460365.1 Eggerthellaceae bacterium | reverse complement strand
AGGTGGGCATGGAGCCCGTCCCGAACTTCGAGGAGCCCACGCCAGGCCCCGTTGCCGACCCCGCCCTGTACGAGGAGTACCCGCTGATACTCACGACCGGCGCCCGCAACTGGACGCTGTTCCACTCCGAGCATCGCCAGGTACCACGCCTGCGCTCGTATCGCCCCGACCCGATTTTGCAGATGCACCCCGAGGCGGCCGAGAAGTACGGCGTGGCCGAGGGCGACTGGGTGTGGGTCGAGAACCACCGCGGCCGCGCGAAGCGCAAGGTGCAGCTCTGCGAGGGCCTGGACCCGCGCTACTGTTCGACCGACCACGGCTGGTGGCTTCCCGAGGCCGGCAAGTACAAGGACGGCGGCTTCTCAGGCATGTGGGACTTCAACATCAACCAGCTGCTGGCCTACGACCCCGGTCGCTCGGGCTTCGGGTCGAACTACAAGACGGTGCTCTGCCGCGTGTACAAGTGCGAGGAGGGCGACCACAACACGCCCGACAACAAGTTCGGCTACGACCGCCCGGTCGACGACGTGGTGGCTTCCGAGCCCGAGAAGGTCGTGAACAAGGCGAACGTGGCGGCCGACGTGCTGGCCGACGCCACGACGGTGCCCTACATTGCAGCCAACGAGGTGAAGGCCGATGAGCGCCTGTACACCATCGATGGCGGCGCATGGGCAGACAAGGCCCGCGCGGTCGAGGGCGAGAAGGTGGCAGAGCGCGAGCGCGCCAAGGAAGAGTTCATGGCAGCCTACATGGCGATGGTCGCCGAGCAGGAGGCCGCAGAGGCCGCCGCTGCGGGCGCCGAGGAATAGAGGGGGTAGCAACATGTCTTACGGAATGCTGGTCGATTACGAGTGGTGCTCGGGCTGCCACAGCTGCGAGGTGGCCTGCGACGTCGAGGCGACGCACGCCCACTTCCCGAAGGGGCACTGCGGCGTAAAGGTGCACGAGGAGGGCCTGTACAAGATCGGCGAGGAGAAGTGGGCCGACATCTTCATGCCCATCTTCACCGACCTGTGCGACACCTGCGCCGCGCGCCGCGCCGCCGGCGAGGAGCTTCCCACCTGCGTGAAGCACTGCCAGGCTCACGTGCTGAAGTTCGGCGAGCTCGGCGAGCTGGCGAAGGACCTGGCCGCCAAGCCCAAGCAAGTGCTGTACGCGTTCTAATGTGCCAGACGTGCATCAACTGCGGGAAATGCCAGGGCGAGGTGCGCCCGATGGCTCCCGCTGGATACTGCCCGATGTGCGGCACGCAGAACGACGCCGCATCCGACCGCTGCGCCGGGTGCGGGGCTCCCTTGCCGAAGCCAGCTGGCGTCGGCAAGGGAGATACTTTGGTTTCTACTCAATACGGTAAAGCGATTGGAAAAAGGAGGAGCGAAGATGGAATACGTAACGCTTAACACGGGCGCGAAGATGCCGCTGGAGGGCTTCGGCGCGATGATGATGACGCCCGAGGATGCGGGCAAGGCCGAAGAGCCGGTGTACGAGGCGATCCAGAGGGGCTCCCGGCTCATCGACACGGCGGCCTCCTACATGACCGAGGATGCGGTTGGCCGAGCTTGCAAGCGCGCCATCTACGCTGGACACAACACTT
>JAFUBE010000668.1 GCA_017460365.1 Eggerthellaceae bacterium | reverse complement strand
GGAACGGCTTGCGCGGTAGGGCTGGCTCTCGAAGATGCGCAGGTTCACGAGCTGGAGCCTCCCCCGCCGCTCGAGGGTGCGCGGGCGACGACAGCACGCTGCGCTGGCCGCGGCGCCCAGCACGACCGGCAACCACACGAGCGGCTCTGCCAGCGGCATGTTCGCCGCAGCCGTGAAGCCGAGCAGCATGCCCCCGAAACCGACCGTCGAAAGCGAAAGCGACGCCCAATCGAGCGTAGCGGACGGTTCGCGCACGTCACGCTCGCGCACGAAGGCGAACGTCGCCACGATGAGCGCAATGGAAGCCACCATGAGCACGAGGAACATGAACCGCCAGCCCGCTGCGACGACGATGGTGCCGCCGATGGTCGGCCCGATGTTGGGCGCGAACCCAAGCGCGCGGCCCGCGATGCCCATGGCCGTGCCGTGGCGGTTTTCGGGGAAACGCGTCATGGCGATTGTCTGCAGCAACGGCATGAGAATGCCGGAGGCGACGGCCTCAAGCACGCGCCCGATGATGAGCATCGGGAAGTTCACGGCCGCGAAATCGCACGTGGAACCCACGAGGTACATGCCGAAAGCAGCCAGCATGAGCGTGCGGATCGAGAACTTGCGCTGCACGAACGAGGCGAGCGGCACGGCCGCACCCATCGAGAAGATGTAGATAGTCGTGAGCCACTGGCCCCAGCCAATATCCGTGTTCAGGTCGGCGAGCACCGTGGAAGCCATGGTGTTGAGCGCGGTCTGCGTGAGCCCGCCCAGCGCCGTTCCCACCACGACGATGGCGAACAGCACATACAGCCGCCCGTTTCCCTCCGTTACCTGCTGCGGTTTCGACATCGAGACCTCCATCTATTTCCCATCGGGGAACAGGGGCAAAAGCGAAAACTCCCGCCGCCTCTTGCGCCATCGTGAACCAAAGAAGAGACTCCCTTTTGGTTCGCGTTACCGCAAGACGAGCTGCTTGTCGGCGGGCAGGCCGACGTTGATGCGCTCGAACAGCTTCTGCGCGTCTTCCAGCACGTCTTCGCCTTCCAACTTCATCTCCTCGATGGTGGGAATGAGGATGTCGCCCGCGCCCAAGCCCAACACCATGCGGATCATGGGCACCTCGGCGGGAATGCCGTAGCAGCCCGCCCACGCATCGGTCATGTTCGGCGACGTTTCGATGAGGCGGAAGTTCAAGCGGCGCACCCATGCCGGATGGCACAGCGGGAAATACAGCTTCTGCAGGTTCACGCGCTCATCGGGCATCTTCAAGCGGTACTCGCTGAAGTGAATGTCCTTGTCAACGTAGCTGAGCTCGAACAACCGCAAATCCACCATGAAGCCCATGAGCTCGAGTGCCTCGGCCGCTGCCAACACAATGGCCCCGCGGCTGTAGATGCGCTCGTTGGCCTCGTTGCCGGCATACGACGTGTTCATGTATATGGTGACAAGCGGCTTGTGCACGACCGGCTTGTTGATCATGGTCAGCGGGCTGCCCTCGAGGTACGCCTTCACGTCGGGCGCGAAGCCCACGTAGTCGTGGAACGTGCGGTTCGGGTCGATCTTTATGTCGAGGCGCCGCTTCACGCGCTCGACGAGCGCCACCAAGTCATTGAAACCGTCGTGCCAGCCGAAACGGCACAGCTGCATCGCCTCGTCCAGGCTCGTGGTCAGCGTGAATTCCTCGCTGCCGGCCTCGCTCGCCTGGCTGCCTCGCAAGAACGCCTCGTGCGTTTCCGCCGTTTCGAGGTATGCGAGGTAGTCTTCGAGCGAGTCGAATGTGAAATGGCGGATGAAGTACTCGCCATTCCAGGATGTGTCGTATCCCCAGCCCCGCATGCGCTATTGGAAGATCCTGATGGTCTTGATGACCTG
The DNA here is from genome assembly GCA_017460365.1 of Eggerthellaceae bacterium. Taxonomy (GTDB): domain Bacteria; phylum Actinomycetota; class Coriobacteriia; order Coriobacteriales; family Eggerthellaceae; genus UBA9715. The sequence goes on along the minus strand of JAFUBE010000668.1, from coordinate 2,586 downwards.
CAGGTACTTGTTGTCGGAGCTGATGTTCTTCACGGCTCCGACCAGCATGTTCATGTCGTCTTGCGTCAGGCTGCGGATGACGTTCGTGCGCAGGATGGTCCCAATATCCATGCCATAGCATTCCTTCTTGTAGCACTTGCCGATGGCGCGCGTCGACACGATGTGGGGCACGCGGCACTCGTCGGCGGCGTCGCGCAGCGACCACATGAACTCGAGCAGCTCGTCCGATGGGTACAGGGCGCGCTCGAGCTTGCGGTCGTAGTCGAAGAACACCATGTCGAAACGGTCGAGCGTGGCTCCATCGAGCACGTTGCGCCCGACATATTGCAGGTTCGACCCCTTCCCCCACGTATTTGCCGCAGCAACGCATCGGAAATCGGGATGGCGTTCGATCGTTTCGTGCGGAAAGGCCATGTAGCCGTTGGCCAGCGCCGAGTTGATGACGATGAGCGCCGAGGGATCGGAATTGTCGATCTCGTCGAGGAAGAACACGCCGCCGTTCTTGAACGCTCTGTAGAACTGGGTGTCGCGATACGTGCCGCCGGCGTCGATGAAACCGGTCAGCTTGAACTCGTTGGAAGCGTTGTTCGTGTAGTACATGGGCAGGCCCAGGCCCTCGGCCACCTGCGACACGGCGTAGTTCTTGCCCGAGCCCGCCGGGCCGATGAGCATGACGGGCTCGTCGAGCTGCACCTGCGTGAGCACCTGTTCGAACTTTTCGTGGTAGTACGCCACGCCCGTGTGCGCCAACTGCACGTCGCCGAGCTTCACGATGTTGGTGTGCGGCACGGCGTTCACGCCGATGAAGGCGTCGAGGATCTGCTTGTAGCGGCTCGTCAGCTGCGCGTCGATGCGCTGGGCGCTCGCGAGCCCCTCGATGCGCTCGTCGATGAGCGCACGCACCTTTCCCGCCACCTCGACGTCGAGGTTGCCATCGACGAACGCGGAAATGCGCTCGCGGGGCGCCTGCGACTCGAAGTACTCGTCGAAGAGCCGCTCGATGGTCTGGCGCAGCGAGTCATCGGCCGCCTGCTCGAGGATGCGGTTCACCAGGGCGATGATGTCGCGCGCGTTGGAATAGTTAGACTCGATGCCCGCGTCGTCGGTGCGCCTGAACGACGGCTCGCGGTAGGTCGTGAACGCGCCGTCGGCGAAGTAGGTGTTCGGCTCGACGGGGAACGCCTGGTCAACAAACTGCACGAGCAGCGCCTCGTTGTTCGAGAACGCGAGATCGCCCGATGCGGTGCGCCCGTAGAAGAGGTTCGCATAGCTCTCCTGCTCGCCGAGGTCGCGCCCGCGTCCCACGACGAAGCGCCCCGTGCGCGTGTCGAAGAACGCAGCCGAGAACGGCATGTAGCGGTTCAGCAGGCTGAACGCATCGACGTCGAAGTCGCGGAACGCGCGGCCCACGACGCGTTGGTCGGCATCGCGGTCGTGCGGGTCGTAAGCGCCCGACGCGATCGAGAGCGCCGCCTCGTGCAGGAGCGCCAAGTCGTAGCCGCCCACCGCGAGCATTCCGCTCGCGATTTCGGGGTCGCGGCAATTGCCGGAATAGGAGTCGCGCACGATCTTGCCGAAGAGCGCCTCTTCCCCGCCATCGGCGGTGACGTTCAGCACCTTCACCGTGTAATCGAAGTTCTTGTTCGCCGCGACGAGCGCTTGTTCCAAATCATGTTCGGAAATGCCGCCGCCCACATACGCGAAGAACGTCTCTTTCATGAGCATCCCTTTCTCCACCCGGCCCGTCAAGTGCACGCAGAATCGCATGTACTTTCCCCCAACGGTTAAGGCTTCTTTAGCACTTAGCGTAAGAGTTTATCGGCATGCGCACTCATACCAATGACCTGAAACCTCGCTTTTTCTCGCCATAATGATTCTGGGGCATCCAACTTCAATGCCCCGATGGGAAGCCCTCGCCCCCAACGGCTTCACGAGGTTGAATTTGTCGGCGCCTTCGGCAGCTAAGTCGGATGCTGCGCCCACCTCACCGGCAGCGTCGGAAGCGACCTGTTTCATGGCGATTTTGTATGAGTCAGGCCGGGCTACGGCTATAATGCGTCTTCGGTCCTCAACAGGACCGCACACTGCTAACGACACACGTAGCGCACGGCGCGTAAATCTGATCACGGCACCAGCAGACAGGTTTACGCATCGTGCGTTACGTGTGTTTTTTTTGCGCGTGGAAGGAGCATCATGGGAAAGCAAGCGAAGTTCAACCCCAAGCACATCATCGTGGTCGCCGCGTTCGCGGCGTTCCTCGCGACATTCAACGAGACGTACCTGAACGTGGCGTTCGCGCCCATCATGGCCGACCTCGGCGTGGACGTGAACACGGTGCAATGGCTGGCCACTGCCTACATGCTGGGTGCAGCCGTCATGGTGCCGGTATCCGCCTTCGCCTACCGCAGCCTTCCGACCCGGCCGCTTTTCTGCGGCACGGTGGCGCTGCTCGTGCTCGGAAGCGCCATAGCCGCGCTCGCCCCGAACTTCGCCGTGCTGCTCGCGGGCCGCGTCGTGCCGTCGCTCGGCCCGGGCCTGCTCCGCCCCATCGTCCTGAACAGCGGGCTCGGGGCCGCCCCGCGCGCG
>JAFUBE010000667.1 GCA_017460365.1 Eggerthellaceae bacterium | reverse complement strand
GGCGTACTTCGAGTCGGCGCAGACAGCACCCGGATAGGTGATGTTCTTGTGCGTGGTGGCCGGAACCGTGCCGACGACCTTCACGCCGCCGAAGCGCTCGACATCGGAGGGGTACTCGAAGGCGATGTCGACGTCACCGGACTCGGCATGCTTGCAGACGTTGCCCACGGAGGTGTCGGTGACGACCTTGCCGTCGATCGGCGTGCCGGCGTACGCGTCGGTGCCGTTGGCCTTGCCGGCGCTCTCGGAGCCGGTCTTGCCGTCCGGGTCGACGAAGCAGCCGACGGTGCTCAGCGACTGGTTGGCATAGTTGCCGGCAGGCTCGGAGTCGTCGCCCACGCAGATGGTGTACTTGCCGGAAGCAATGTCGTCAAGGGTGACGGACGTGATGGCGCTGTTGTCAGCCTTGGTGACCATGACCAGGTCGTTCTTGAACATCGTGATGCGGGTGTCCTTGTTGATGTAGCCCTTTTCCTCGGCCGTGTCCATCGTGCCCTTGGAAGCGGTGACCTCGATGTCGGCATACGCGCCGCCCTCGAGCATGGAGTTCAGCTCGCCGGAGCTCTTGTACTGGGTGTCGGCGAACGTGACGTTCGGGTTCTGCTGGGTGTAGAGCTCCTGGGCTGCGGCCCTGGCCTTCGTCAGCGAGTTAGCTGCGAAGATCTGCAGCTCGACGGCCTGGGCCGACGACGAGCTCGACGAACACGCGGAGCTCGAGGAGCTCGAGGAGCTCGACGAGGAGGCGCTGCTGCTCGAACCACCCGACGAGCAGCCGACGAGAGCGAAAGCGGCCACGAGGGCCACAGCGCACATCGCCGCAAGAATGAGCTTGATACGATTCTTCATGTGCATCCCTTCCCTAGATAGGCTGATTTGATGTTCCTCTCTAAACATCATCGTCCGTAAATATTATTCTTTTTCTAGATTATGGTCAATGTTATATATCCTGATTTTTGCTTATTTTTATTTTCTTATATTCTGGTTTGAATAGTGATGTAACGTGACGTAACGGTACGTAACGTGACACTTCCCGTCAGACACGAAGTGTCATTTTTCGGGTGGCGCTCGCCGTGCAGCATGTCTCCCTCGAAAAATGACACTTCGTGTCTGACGGGAAGTGTCACATGGCACAAAAAGACCCCCGAGGGGCTCGGGGGTCTTGGTGCCGGTCTGGTTCTTCGGGCAGGTGTTGGTTACTTGCGGCTCTTGATGGCCTGCGGGCCTGCGAAGACGAAGAAGAACAGGAACGGCAGCAGCATGCCGATCGCCATGAGCGGCAGGGCCATCGGCGTCTTCGAGAACGCCACGCCACCGAAGACGTCGGCCGGGAGCAGCGGCAGCACGATGCACAGGATGGCGAGCAGCGCCACGATGACCATCATGATGGCGAACTGCACGGTGCCGGTGTCGCCGTCGTCGGTCGAAGCCTCCGCGGCCAGCTGGTCCATCGTCTTGCCGCCAGTCTCTTTCACGAAGAGCAGCGTGCAGATGAAGCCGAGCGCGAACGGGATGCACAGGGTGAGCACGACAACCGACCAGTTCGGGATGGTCGCGGCGAGCTGGGTTCCCTTAGCGGCAGCAGCGGCAACCGCTTCCGGGTTCGACAGAGCCGGGTTCTCCACGACGAGAGCCGTCGCGAAGGCGCCGAGGACGATCGAGGAGCCGGAACCGCCGAAGCGCGCGAACGCCTGGCACCAGGCCACGCCGGTGTTGCGGATCGCCGTCGGGTAGCTCTCGGGCATCAGCGGCTGGACGGCCGTGATGGCGTAGTTCAGGCAGAAGCCGAACAGCAGCATCAGCACGACGTAGAGGATGTGCTTGGTATTCTCCGGGTCGTACGTGATGACGAACGAGCAGATGACAATCGCGATGATGCAGGCGATCCAGGAGGCGGCCAGGTTCTTCTTACGGCCAATGCGGTCGGACACGAAGCCCACCGACACGTTCGAAAGAATGGCCGCGAAGTTGTTCCACGTCTGCAGGTTCACGGAATCGCCCGCAGAGTAGCCCATGTTCTGGAACCAGGTGGGGATCCAGGCGTTCATGCCGTACACGCAGAACTGGCCGACGAAG
>JAFUBE010000666.1 GCA_017460365.1 Eggerthellaceae bacterium | reverse complement strand
GGAAACGGTTTTTCGAAAGGATGCTTACGTGGCTGATACCCAAGAGAAGACCGAAACGAGAAAATCGAGCGCCAAAACGAGGAAAAAGGCAACCACCAAGGCTGCGAAAGAAGCGGTTGAACAGGTAGAAGAGACTTCGGGGGAGAAGCCTGTCGCCAAGAAGCCTGCTGCGAAAAAAACTTCGGCCAAAAAGGCGGCGACCAAGAAGAGCACCGCCAAGAAGGCCGACGGCGAAACCGAACAGGCCGAGACGCTTGCTGCGTCTGAGGAAATCCAGGAAGACGATCAGGTCGATATCGAAGAAGCTGCCGGTCCCGAAACCGATGCAGCCATCGACGAAGCGAATGCCGATCTCGAAAAAGGCTCCGAGGAGAACGTGCGTGTCGACGAGACCGAAGAAGAGATGCTCGAGGGCATTCCCGAGGAGGAGCTCAAGGCTGCAAGCGATGTCGTGCTGCCGAAGGTCACGCCGCGCACGAAGGCGAAAGCATCGCGCCGCCGTGCCGCCGACACAGGCGTCACCATGTTGACCGGCGATCCGGTGCGCATGTACCTGAAGGAAATCGGCAAGGTGCCGCTGCTCACGGCTGCCGAAGAAATCGATTTGGCGATGAAGATCGAAGCCGGTGTCGCGGCTACCGAGGAGCTCGAGCGCGCAGAAGAGGACGGTGTGGAGCTCCCGCGTCGCGAGATGCGTCGCCTCAGTCGCATCGAGCAGGTAGGCCTCGATGCGAAACAGCAGCTCATCGAAGCGAACCTGCGCCTGGTCGTGTCCATCGCCAAGCGCTATGTCGGCCGCGGCATGCTCTTCCTCGACCTCATCCAGGAAGGCAATCTCGGCCTCATCCGAGCGGTCGAGAAATTCGACTACAAGAAGGGCTTCAAGTTCTCCACGTACGCAACCTGGTGGATTCGCCAGGCTATCACGCGCGCCATCGCCGACCAGGCACGCACCATCCGCATTCCGGTGCATATGGTCGAGACCATCAACCAGCTCGTGCGCATCCAGCGCCAGCTGCTGCAAGACCTCGGCCGCGAACCCACGCCGGAAGAGATCGGCGAGGAAATGGGCCTCACGGCCGAGCGCGTGCGCGAGAGCCAGACGATCAGCCAAGAGCCGGTGTCGCTCGAAACGCCCATCGGCGAGGAAGAGGACAGCCAGCTCGGCGACTTCATCGAGGACGACGCCGCCGTGGTACCGCCCGATGCGGCGAGTTTCTCCATGCTGCAAGAGCAGCTGAGCAAGGTGCTCGACGGCTTGGCCGAGCGCGAGCGCAAGGTCATCAGCCTTCGTTTCGGCCTTGAAGACGGCCATCCGCGCACGCTCGAGGAAGTGGGCCGCGAGTTCGGCGTCACGCGCGAGCGCATCCGTCAGATCGAGTCGAAGACGCTCGCGAAGCTGCGCCACCCGTCGCGTTCGAGCAAGCTGAAAGACTATCTCGAGGACTAGCAGGTGGAACTGGAATTCTTCGCAAGTTGCCTCGGCGGGCTCGAGCGGGTGCTCGCCGATGAATTGAAATCGTTTGGAATCGAACGCGTGCGTCCCCTCGGTGGGGGCGCCGCGTTTTTCTGCGAGCCCGCCCGAGCGCTGCGCGCATGCCTGTGGTCGCGGCTGGCTTCGCGCATCATGCTCGTGGTCGGGCGCGTGAACGCAGGCGATGCCGATTTGCTCTACGCGGGCGTGTACGACATCGCGTGGGAAGACGTCTTGTCCGAAGACGCCACGATGGCCGTGCGCTCGCATGGGTCGAACGACGAGCTGCGCAACACGCGTTTCACGGCGCTCAAGGTGAAAGACGCCATCGCCGACCGTTTGCGCATCAAGCGTGGTGCGCGCCCCGATGTCGATTCCCGTTCGCCTCGCGCGTCGATCGACGTGCGCATCCACGATCGGCGCGCCACGGTGTCGCTCGATTTTTCAGGCGAAGCGCTGAATCACCGCGACTATCTTGAGCCCGATGACAAGGAGGATGCGCCGCTTGCGTGCTCGAAAGCGGCGGGTGCGCTCGCGTTGGCCGGCTGGAGCGAGCGCGCCAAGCAGGGCGCGGCGTTCGTCGACCCCGCTTGCCGTGATGGCGTTCTTCTCGTGGAAGCCGCGAGCATCGCATGCGACAGGGCGGCGGGCCTTGGCCGCGAGAGGTGGGGTTTCCAAGGTTGGGCACATTACGACGAGGGCTTGTGGCGCTCGCTCGTCGACGAAGCGCGCGAACGCTTCGAAGCGGGAATCGCCCGCTTTGCCGGCGCCGATGCGCTCGAGGCTCCCCAGTCGGCCCCGCCAGACTTGAGCTGCGTGTGCTTCGCCGGCGCCTCGAATTCGTCGCCGGCGGTGTCGAGGGCGAGAAACCACGTGCGCCATGCGGGCTTGCGCCAGGTGGCCAGCGTGGAAATCGGAGACGCGTCGAGCGCGGGTCCCCTTGTCGTGCGCGTCGCGAATGCCAAGCCCAAAGGCGGCGTCTCCCAAGGCGCGATGTTCGTCGTGTCCGATATCGATGCGCAAGCTCGCGTGGATGCGCTGGCGCACGTACAATCCGATGAAGCGGCTTTCGCGGCTGCGGCAGGTGCTGCTCCCGCAGGTTCGCTTTTCGCCGCAGTCGACGCTAACGACGTTGCGGCCCGTTTTGGCGTTGCGCCTCTGGCGACCTATTCCATGGGTCGCGGGCGCGCTGAAAGCACAGTCGAGGTGTTCGATGCGGCACCTCGGGGCGGCACGGTCATCGTGATCGAGGACTTGGCGGGCGGCGCTCCTCGCCATGTGGAGGTTCTGGAGCCTGCGTCCGACCAGTTCGCGGCCCGATTGCGCAAGGTGTTCAAGGAGCGGCGCAAGTGGGCGGCGCGCGAGGGCGTCACGTGCTACCGCATCTACGATTCCGATCTGCCCGATTACGCGGTTGCCATCGACTGGTATTCGGGCTCAGGCGATGCACGCGGCAATAATTGCCTGCATATTGCCGAATACGCTGCTCCCGCGTCGGTCGATGCCGGCAAGGCGCGGCGCCGGTGGAACGACGTGCTCGCCATAGCGCCTGTCGTCTGCGGCGTGCGCCCCGACCACGTGTTCTCGAAGCGCCGCGTTCGCGAGAAAGGCGGCGGGCAATATCGCAACGCCGGCATGCGCGCGTATCCGACAACGGTGGATGAGGGCGGCTATCGCTTCGAGGTCGATCTCGCCGGTCGGCTCGACACGGGGCTGTTCCTCGACCACCGCATCACGCGCAGGCTCATCGGCGAAGCCGCCGAGGGCGCGCGGTTCTGCAACCTGTTCGCCTACACGGGCACGGCGTCGGTGTACGCGGCTGGCGGCGGCGCTGTTGAAACGACGACGGTCGACCTGTCGCAAACCTACCTCGACTGGGCGCGCCGCAACATGGCCGCCAACGGGTTTGCCGGCACGGAACATCGGTTCGAACGCGCCGACGTGCTGCGCTGGATCACCGAGACACGCCGCGCGAAAGCGCGCTTCGACCTGATTTTCGTCGATCCGCCCACGTTTTCGAACTCGAAAGCGATGGGCAAGAAGACGTGGGAGGTGCAGCGCGACCATGTCGAGCTGCTCATCGGGGTCGTGCACCTGCTCGCTGACGAGGGCCTGGCGATATTCTCGTGCAATTTGCGCTCGTTCAAGCCCGACTTCGAGCAGCTTGCCCGTTATGGCGTCGAAATCGAGGATATTTCGCTCGACACGATTCCGCTGGATTTTTCGCGCACGCCCAAGATTCACAAATGCTACCGCGTTCGCCGCGCGGAGAAAAGGAGCTGATATGGCCGATCTTCCGGGATACGGATTCACCTACGACCCTGGCGTGTCGCAGCAGCCGACTCAGCTTTTCGCCTGGCAGATATGTCTCGTGCACCTCGATCGCGGCGCGCTTGAGGACGCCGACAATTATCCCGATTACCTGGTGAATCGCGACCGTATCACCCAGGCGCTCGGACTCGGGATGGCGCAGGGCCAGAACGCTTTTACGCTCGGCGACCAGCTTTTTGCCGCAGCGATCAGCATCCAAGCCGAAGATGGCGGCATCCAGGTGATCAACGAGTTTTATCCGCGCTACAGCGATGTGGCAGTTGTCGTGGCCGAGCAGCTGCTGCGCGGAGAGGATCACGGCATGGTGGCGCAGCTTCCAAATGGTAATCTCGTTCCGTTTACACCGCCAACCGCGTGATTCCATGCTAGAATAACTACGCATTTGGGGCTGTAGCTCAATGGTGGAGCAGGGGACTCATAATCCTTTGGTTGTCGGTTCGAGTCCGGCCGGCCCTACCAAGTCTGAACTGGGGAAACGCTCGCTTGTCGGGCGTTTCCTATTTGAGCGTGACTCTTCCCGTCAGACACGAAGTGTCATTTTTCGAGGGTGGCGCTCGCATTGCCGCATGCCTCCCTCGAAAAATGACACTT
>JAFUBE010000665.1 GCA_017460365.1 Eggerthellaceae bacterium | reverse complement strand
GGGTGCCCTCGGGACCGGCGGGGGGCGGGGGGCGGCGAGCGACGGAAAACAGGAGGGCTGCAAAACGGCTGAGAATACAACGGCTTCGCTACATTCGAACGCACTACAAGAACGCAACGATATCCTTCTGCCGAGGCGAGGAGGCGCTATGGGTTTAGCTGAAGTGACGGGGCTTTACGAAATGCCCATTGGATTGAGGTTTGCGTTCTATTTGGTAGACAACGTGCTCATTGCGATTCTCGTGGGCGTTGCCGTGTATCTCGTGCAACGGCGGATAGACGTTTGGCGTGAACGTAGTGCGCGTCGCGTGGCGTCAGATCAGTTCGTGGCAGAGAAAATCCAGCCGCTCATGGACGCAATCAACGAGAACATTCCCCTGCTCGGCTCGCTCGCCGCAAGGGCTGGCAACCTCACCGAGCAAGACAGATGCGCGTTCGGCGATTGCCACGAACGGCAGGTCAGCGAAGTCGAGAGACTTCGAACCGCACGCGAATTCAACGAGGCGGCATTCGAACCCTATCGCGACGAAATAGACGCCGTGATCTCGGCTATGGACGAGCTGGGCAGGCTCGTTTCCTCAGCGCGCATTACGGGTGCCGACCCCGACCCCGAAGATTACCTCAAGCTCCAAGAGGCCCTTCGCAACGCGAGCAAGGCACTCTCGAACAAGAGCTCGGTCGCCGTACATGCGCATTAACGCAGGCGTTGGCATCTACGAGTCTATGACTTGGGCATTTCCACGATGCCGCTCGGGTCTTCGCCTGCATCGACTGCAGCCATCAAGGTCGACCAGGTGCTCGCGTCCTCGGGAACGACCCACAACCCATCGCTTTCGCGAGTTTCGCCCCAATAGGGACCCGTGCAATCGTAAATCTTCACTTCGTCGGCATGCTCGACGAATTCCATCATGAGCAGCCCCATGCTCGAAAGGTCGAGGCTGGTCTTGGTGTCGTCTTCAAGCGCAGAGAGTACGTGGTAGACGTCGAAATTGCCCTTTGCATCGAGCATTTTATTGATGAGGGAGCGTTCGATCGCTCGTACGTTCGCTTGCCGTATGATATCGCCGTTGTCGCCGTACTCTTTTCGGGCACGTGCGAGGACGAGAGCCTGCGAACCGTTCAGATGCTTGTTCTTGCCCGCCTTCACGGTAACGTTCTTGCCAGTTGCTGGATCGGGCACCACGATCGTCTTCGGCACATCGACGTCAACGCCTCCCAAAGCGTTTATCAGGTTCTCGAACGAAATGAACGTGGTGAGCATGTAATGGTTTACGTCGGCACCGGTTAGCTTTCGAATCGATTCGACCACCCGTTCGGGATCGTTTTCAGATAGCGAGTCGTTGATCTTGTTCGTTTCGCCATTGAGCACCGTATCGCGCGGAATGGTCACCAGCGTAATCTTGTACGTTGCCGGATCGATGCGCATCAGCGTCATGACGTCGGAGTGCTGGTCGACTTGCGCATGTTCGTTAGCCTTGCCCGTGTACAGCGCTGTTCCCTTACGGGAATCCGAGCCGATGAGCAGCACGTAAAACGGATCGGTGGGGGCTTCGGTTCCCACGGTTACCTGCTCCTCATGATCGAGCTTGTCAGCCATGTCGTTCAACATGATAACCAAGCCGATGAACGACAGGGCGAACATGGCAACGAAAACAACGGCGAGCATGGCTGCTACGTTCGCCTTATGCTGCTGCTTCTTGGAAACCTGAGCCATGATCGCCTCCTTTGCCGCTCTCGTTTCGGTAGATCGCTTCTGGTAGATCACTTCTTCTTGTGCGGGCGTCGAGGGCCTACTCGGCCGCGGTTTTCGTAGTGGTGCTTCAACACGGGCTTAAACAAGCCGAAATGCCAAATCACGACGAACACGACGACGAACAAGACCAAGAAAATCGCCCACCGCACAGGTCCGGAGTAATTGGAAATCAGGCAGCCGACCACAACCAGAACAGCCGTGCACAACCAGAGAACGGCAACCGACCGTTTCTGGCTGAGGCCAGCACGCATGAGCCGGTGATGCAAATGATTCAAGTCTGCCTGGCCGATGCTCTGGTGTCCTCGCAACCGGCGTACTATTGCCGACATCGTATCGAGGACGGGAACGCCGGCGATCGCAAGCGGGACGAGCATTATGACGAAGCCTTGGGTGCGCGCGACGCCGACAACCGATATGATGCCGACGACCAGCCCGAGCAACATCGAACCCGAATCGCCCATGAAAAACGATGCTGGAAAGAAATTGAAGCGCAAAAACGCCAAGCAAACCGCGATAAGCGACACGCACACAAACGCCAAGGTCATGCTCCCACGCATTAAAACCAGGTAAAGCAGCCCCGACGATACTATGGCAACAAGCCCCGACGCCAGCCCGTCGAGCCCGTCGATGAGGTTCGTGATGTTGATGAACACCACTAAATAGAGAACGCTGAGCGGATAGTCGAGCCAGCCGAGCTCGATGTATTCGCCTGTCACCGCCATGCGAACCGTGCCGATGGTAACGCCAGAGAGCACCACCACGAGCGAACCGGCGATCTGTCCGATGAACTTCGCCATGGGGGGAAGCTGCGTGATGTCATCGACCAGGCCCACCGTGAAGACAATCGTGACCCCCAAGTACAACACGATATAGTTGACGTCGGTGAGCATGTACAGGTCGTTAAGCTCCCAACCGAAAAACCTCAATCCGAGAAACACCGTGAACACGCCAGCAAGCAAGCCAAGGTACATCGCGATGCCGCCGCAGCGCGGCACCGGCTCGGTGTTCACGCGACGGTTGCTGGGATAATCGATAGCGCCTACGAGCTTGGCAATGCGCTTCGAAACGGGCACCATGACGTACGTGACGGCAAACGCCACAAGAAAGACCATTGCGCATTCGATCCAGCCCACAGCCCCTCATCGCTCCCGAAAAGACAGCACAGAGCAGACAGACGCCCACCATAGTTTCCATTGGCGAGCGCCCATCTTAAGTGCCGGCGAAGCGGTATGTACGATGCTGTTTACGATAAACAGAACCTCATCAGTACAGCGTAGGGGCCTGGAGAACCGTGTTCGGATCGCCGCCCGCATTGACCACCTCGATGATTTTAGCCCACGTTTCGGTGTCGCGGGTCGCAAGCCAGCCCGCCGTGCTGTTGGTATAACCATCGTACGGACCGGTGCCGCTCACGAACTTAACCTGGCTAGCGTGGTCCGCGAAATCCTGCACGAATGCAGCAAAGCTGTCGACATCCCAATTGCTGTTGACGAACGGGTACAGGGCGCGTGCCACGTCGGAAGCGGTAGAGGCGTTGGAAATCACCTTGGTGACTATGGTCTGCACAATCATGCGGTCGTTCGACTGGCGCAACGGCTCGCCGCCGACCGGATTCAAGTCGTTGTACTTCTTGCGCTCACGGGCGAACACGAGGGCTTCGGCGCCGTTGAGGTCGTGTTCACCGGCAGCGTATTCGATCTGCGTGCCGCTCACGATATCCTTCATCGACTGATTGTAAGGAACGTACATGTGAAGCCCGCCGAGCGCGTCGACCGCTTTCTCGAAGTTGACGAACGTGGTCGACATGTAATAGCGCGGCCTCACACCGGTAAGGCCTTCGACTGCGTTGAGCAAGTCGTCGATACCGCCCTGACGGTAACGTTCGTTGATTTTCGTGGGAGTGCCGCCGATCGAGTCTTCGGTGTCACGCGGAATGGTAACAAGCGAAATCTGATAATTGCTCGGATCGACGCGCGTAAGCATGATGGTATCGGAACGGCCCGTTCCATCGGCGTATTCAGCCTTGGTGATCTCGGTCGTTCCCGTACGCGAGTCGTCACCGACGAGCAGCACGTAGAACGGCTCGGTTTCCTTAGCGGTATAGGAGACTTCGGCAACTTCCAGTTTCTCTTCCTTTGAGCTGCTAGATTGCTGCGGTTGAGAGCACGATGCGAGCACGACAAGGGACAATATGAGCACAGCGACGGCTGCGAGAGACGCTAGAATCTTGGTTTTCCTCATTTCAACTCCTTCTTTCGACCTGCGTCACAGAACAATTCTAAACCGTATTCGGCACGATTTGGGTGGATTCATAATCTATGCTTTTAGGCTCAAGGCCCGCATCGACTTGGCGCATGAGCTCCGCCCAACCTTCGGGATTGGGATAGCACAGCCAAATGCCACCGTACTCCTCGGCCGTGTAGCCTTCAGTCGGCCCTGTGCAGCTGTACATCTTCAGCCCCCCGCCAGCGAACGACACGCCCAACGACACGAGGTCGGCTGCGGTCAGGTCGGTCTCGACGTATTGCGCAAGGTTGAGTATGGTGCCGGGAAGCTCGGTTACCGGCCTGTCGAGCACCTTTTTGACAACCGCCTGGGTGAACGTGCGCACGTTGCTTTGACGGCTGCCATCCTGCGACTCGCCTTTCTTGTTGTATTCATGCCGGGCGCGCACGAACGCCTGCGCCTGCTGACCGTTGAGGGTCTGCGTCCCTTCGGACAAGACGATGGTCTCGCCCGTGAGTGCGTCTTTCACCGTGAGTTGACGGTCGACATGTACCTCGATGCCTCCGAGGGAATCGACAATCGCTTCGAGCTCGGAAATGTGCACATTGGCATAATGGCTGATAGGCGCTCCGGTCACTTCCGACACGGCCTTTATGGTAAGCGCCGCACCACCCACGTTGTACGTTTCGTTGATCTTCTGAACCGACCCGTCTGGCATCGTGTAGGGCGTATCGCGCGGCACCGTGACCAGCGTGACCTGCTTGTTGGGCGCATCGATGCGCGCCAGCATGATCACGTCGGAGCGTTGCTGGTCGCCTTGCTCGGTCACGCTCGTGCTCGTTCCCGAACCTTCGCGGGAATCCGACCCTAGGAGCAGCATGTAGAACGGCTGGTTCACGGGAGCCGCCACGAGCTGCTGGTCAACCGCTTTCAACGTTTCGGACGAAGGCGCCAGAGCGTTGTTCAGCATCGTAGAGAACCAGAGCGCGTATGCCGACAGCGCGATGATTACCCCGATCACGAAAAAGCCGATGACCAGCGCAACGCGCTTGCCTGTGCCGCCACGCCTGGGAACCGCTCGGGCGTTGGGGCCCGTCGCATTGCTGCCATAGTTGCCGCGCCCGTAATACTGCGATTCGGGCGAGCGCGCTAAGGCCGGAGAGGGGACGGAAGCGCGATCGAGCACTGGCTTTGCAAATTCGGGTTCAATTGCACGATCGACCCTTTTCGCTTGTTCGGGCTCGTATGCATCTGGCTGCTTCGCGTGACGGGGCTGCCTAGCATAGCTGATGTCCGACTCACGAACCTGCGAGCCAATAAAGCTGTCTTTGCCATTGCTGGCGCTATGACGGCCGCGCTTGGCCACGCAATACCTCCCATCAGGTTTTATTCCCGTGCAATCTTAGCATGTGCGCACAATGACGGCCGAATCGGACATTTTTTTCAAAGCCGCAGCTTTATTCGAAGGCGCGGAAAAAGCACGTGCGCTCGCCGGTATGGCATGCGGGGCCTTCCGGGTTCACGAGCGCGAGCAGGCAATCGGCGTCGCAATCGTAGCGCAATTCCACGAGCTGCTGGGTGTTGCCGCTCGTCTCGCCCTTGTGCCACAACTCTCTCCTGCTGCGCGACCAGAACCAGGTCGTGCGCTGCCCGAGCGTAAGCTCCACCGATTCGGCGTTCATCCACGCCATCATGAGCACGTCTTTCGTATCCGCATCCTGCACGATGCACGGAATCAGACCGCGCTCGTCGAACTTCAGGTTCGCGATATCCATGAGAACCCTCTCTCTACGTGCGTGTGACACTTCCCGTCAGACACGATCTGTCATTTTTCGAGGACG